>NZ_CP159808.1:1303925-1611156 GCF_047717795.1 Candidatus Levibacter sp. Uisw_134_01
TTACAGTTCCAAGTGGGCTCATTTCTGTCATGCCCCATGCATGAATTACCTCTGCTCCAAATTCATCTTCAAATCCTTCAAACAATGTTCTTGGACAAGAAGATCCACCTATAACCAGTCTTTTAACTGTATCTATTTTTTTGCCAGAATCCCTTAAGTGATTTAATAATAAAAGCCAAATAGTAGGAACACCAAGGGAAATAGTTACCTTTTCTGCGTTCATAAGATCAGTTAAGCTTTCACCATCTAGCTTCGCACCAGGAAAAACTATTTTAGTGCCACACATTGGCGCCGCATAGGGTGTGCCCCAGGCATTAACATGAAACATTGGAACAACTGGGAGCACTACGTCTTTAGCTCCGTACGGGACTACATCTTTTAAGTTCATACCATAAGCATGAAGAACTGTAGATCTATGTGAATAAAGAACACCTTTTGGATTACCTGTTGTTCCAGAGGTGTAGCATAAGGATGAAGCGGTTTTCTCATCTAATTGTGGCCAAATAAATTGGTCAGTTTCATCTTTAATAAAATCCTCATAACATATTACTTTTATATCATCTTTGATTTTAGGTTTTACCATATTCTTAGCGTCAGTCATGACCACTATGGCTTCAACTGTTTTAAAGTTTACAGATGCTTTTTCTATCAATGGTAAAATATTCAAATCAACACATAAAACTTTGTCTTCTGCGTGGTTAACAATATAGGAAACTTGGTCAGGGTGTAACCTAGGATTAAGTGTGTGACATATAAGCCCACTACAAGAAGTTGCGTAATATATTTCTAAGTGTCTATAACCATTCCATGCTAAAGTTCCAACTTTATCACCTTGTTGCAGATTTAATAATTTTAGAGCATTAGCTAATTTCTTAGTTCTTTTACCCCAATCTGAATAATTATATCTATGAATGCCACCCTCAACTGTATTAGATACAATCTCTTGTTTTCCATAGTTTCTAACGGCATGTTCAAAAATACTTGAAATTAACAAAGGATGATCCTGCATCAAACCTAACATATAACTATCTCCAAAATTTAGACTTAATAAATTCTATCTAGCATTACTCTATAATATTTTTTTATTTTTTCGCAAAAGTTTTGTTTCTTTTTGATTAATTTCGTAATCTTTTTCGTTAACATATACTCCAAAAAGTTGAATTGCTTCTTCTATAGAATATTTTTTTTCTATGACATCTTTTAATACCAACAGCTCATCTCTTTCAAATGGAAGGCCATAACCTCCGCCTCCAGGTGTTTTTACATGAACTGTGTCACCTTTTTTTAGCTGAATATCCTGCTCTTTAGACAAATGAACAGGGGTGTAAACTTTTTTTGATTGCTCGACATTAACAATGTTAACTTGACCATCCTGGCCTCCCATAGCTCCTTGAGGGCCAAATCTGCCATGATCCATTACAAAACTTGCTTGAGCATTATTACATAAAATCTCTAACTTATAATCTAAACCAAAACCACCTCTTTGTTTGCCTGCGCCTCCTGAACCTTCATGAAGAGCGTAATGGTGATACAAAACTGGAAATTTTTGTTCCATTATCTCTACAGGTGGAGCTTTGGATATGCCTATAGTTGAACATCCATTAGCAAGGCCATCGTGATCAGAATTACCGCCATACCCCCCACCAGATAATTGATACATAACAAAGTCGCTATTTGCATCTTCATTAAAACCACCCAAAGCAAAATTTCCACTTGTACCTGCGGGTGCTGCAGTGACCCTTGATGGAAGGACTTCAACTAATGCGATAAACACTGCTTCAGCAATTCTTTGTGAAACCTCTGCTGCACAACCAGAAACAGGTCTTGGATAATGAGCATCTAAAAATGTGTTTAATGGTCTTTTAACTTTAAGAGGAATAAAAGCACCACCATTTATAGGAACTTCTGGGAAAATGTGTCTCATAGCTAAGTAAACAGAACTTAAAGTAGTAGCTAAAACAGAGTTCATTGGGCCCTTACATGGCTTAGATGAACCAGAAAAATCAAATTCTAATTCTTCTTCTTTTTTGGTAATTGATAATTTAATTTCTAGAGGTTCGTTAACTACCCCATCAGAGTCAACCCATGCAGAAGATTTGTAAATACCATCAGGTATTTCTTGTATCATTGACTTCATTTGATCTGAAGCTGCATTTCTTAACTCAACTATACTTTTTTCTACAACATCATCACCATATTTGTCTAAGAGTATATTTAGACGTTCTTCACCAACTAAGAGAGCGGCTTCTTGAGCTTTTACGTCGCCAATTCTTTGGTCGGCAACACGAATATTAGAGCAAATAATTGAGTAAATTTCATTGTCAAGTTTACCTTTTTTAAAAAGTTTGACTGGAGGTAGCCTTAAACCTTCTTGTTCTACAGCTGTCGCAGAAGCTGAAAACCCACCTGGGACACTTCCACCAATATCAGGCCAATGTCCAGTATTAGATAACCAACAAAAAATTTTACCTTTTCTAAAATAAGGTTTTACAAACCTTACGTCCATTAAGTGTGTTCCTCCAAGGTAAGGATCGTTAACAATGTAAATGTCATCCTGATTAGGTTTATCTACTTTGCCTTCGTTTATTAACCTAATAAGCTCTCTTGTAGAATACTCCATAGTACCAACAAAGACGGGCAACCCTCCAATTCCTTGGGCAATAAGGTCACCACTTTCAGCGGCATAAATACCATCTGAACGGTCATTTGCTTCTGAAATAACTGGAGAAAAAGCTGCACGAGAAAACGTTAAATCCATTTCATCACAAACCTGTTGAAGGCCTGCTTGAATAACAGATAGTGTTATTTTATCTATACCCATTAAAAATCACCTACCTCAATAAATATATTGCCTAAATCATCCCCATAGGCCTCATCATTTGGCTCTATTAAGGTTGTCGTATCCATTTGTTCAATTATTGCAGGCCCTTTAATTTTAAATTGAAATGGTAATTTGTCTCTAGAATAAATTGGTGTATTTAAAAATTTATCCTTAAAGAAAACTTCTCTATATTCTAATATAGCATCTTCTGCTTCATCCACTTTTCCAGATATATTATTTAATAATGCAAGGTCTAAAGGAATTTTATGGCCTTGAACCGTAGTGTTGATATTAACTATATTTGCTTTGATCTGAGGGAGTTCAACTTTAAATCTTATTAAATAGGCATCTTCAAAACTTTTTTGTATATATTTTAAATCTGGTTTTGAATCATCTAGATTAATTCTTAAAATGTGGGTTTGACCAATAAATTGCATATCAAGACTGAAACTTGAACTGATTTTTGTGAGTTCAAGACCTTGTTTTTTGATTAACTCTTCTCCTCTTTCTTTTTGTTTTTTAAAGATAGTATGTAAATCAACAACATTAACTTTTTCAACAGGAATATTTAAAGTCTTAGTAAAATCTTGTCTTAAATCAGCAATAACACAACCTAGTGCATTCGTAATTCCTGGTCGAGCTGGTACTAATACTTTTGGGATACCCAGTTCTTTTGCCAAAGAACTAGCATGTAATGGACCAGCACCTCCAAAAGCGAATAAAGTGAAATCCCTTGGGTCAACACCAAGTGAAATGGAAACCATTCTTATAGCACCTGCCATTTTTGTATTAGCAATTTTTACAACTGCTTGAGCAGTTTGAACTTCATCAAGCCCTAGTCCTTCGCCCAAAGCAGAATTAAAAATATTTTTAATTTCATTTAAAGAGACATTTTTTTTCTCTGAAATTATTTTAGATATATTCAATCGACCAAGAAGAAGATTTGCATCCGAAATAGTTGGTAAAGTTCCACCATTACCATAACAAATGGGACCAGGTTTAGAACCAGCACTTTCTGGACCCACTTCTAGTAAACCCGCCAAATTTAATTTAGCTATTGAACCGCCACCGGCTCCTACTGTTCTTACATCCACCATAGGAACGTGAACGGGCATAGCATATTCAACCTCTAAATCACTAGAAACAGATGGCTCATTTCCAATAATTAGAGCCACATCAGTTGAAGTTCCACCCATATCATATGTAATAATATTATTAATTCCAGAGGATTTTCCAGTATGCGCAGCAGCAATGACACCAGAAGCAGGTCCAGACATTACTGTTTTTGCTGCCTCTTCAACTACTAATTTTGACGAAATAGTGCCGCCATTACCATTCATAACAAGTAATTCACCAGTATATCCATTCGAAACAAGTTCTTTTTCTAATTTATTAAGATATTTTTCTAGTATAGGTTGAACACTAGCATTAATCGCTGCTGTAACACCTCTTTCATATTCTCTATTTTCAGAGAGTAATGAATGGCCCATTGTTATATAATTATTAGGCCATATTTTTGAAATTATTTCTAAGGCCATAAGTTCATGTTGGTTGTTAGCATAGGAGTGAAGAAAATGAATAACAATAGACTCACAACCCAATTTTAGAAGTTTTTTAGTAGCATTAATTATTTCAATTTCTGAAAGTGACTTAATAACTTTTCCACTAGCATTAATTCTTTCATTAACTTCATAACGTAAGTCTCTGGGTATTATTGGAACAAATTTTCCTAACATGCCATAAGAATTAGGTCTAGTTCTCCTACCTAATTCGATCACATCTCTAAAGCCTTTAGTTGTAATAAAACCAGTCTTAGATAACTTTCGCTCTAATAAAGCATTGGTAGTAGTAGTAGTTCCATGAACAATTAACTTTACTTTTTCTAAGTCAAGTTCAGCCTTCTTGATTGCATTCATAACTCCAAAGGCCTGATTTTCTGATGATGTTGGAACTTTTGCAAATTCTATAAAATTATTTTTTTTGTTAACGTATATTAGGTCTGTGAAAGTTCCACCTACATCTATGCCTAGAACATTAAACTTTTCAGAATTTGTTTTATTTATTTTCATATTTCAAAACCAATAGATTAAAACATAATAAAATTTATTTTAAATAATTTACAAAAAATTGTTAGATCATATATTGTGATTATCATCAATCATTGTTAAAAAAATAAATGAAACTCGGTTTTAGAATTAGTTAGAAATTTAGTGTATTACAGACCTGAAAATATAAATGACGCAATTACTACTCTGTCTAAAGGGGAACTGACTATTGCAGCAGGATGTACAGACTTATTTCCAACAACTCAAGAAGATAGTCTCGGCAGTAATATTTTAGACATATCAGCTATCAAATCATTAAAGAGTATTACTATTGAAAAAGAATTCCGAAGAATTGGCTCAGGAGTAACTTGGACAGATCTTGAAAATGAAGAATTACCAAATTGTTACGACATGCTTAAAGAATGCAGTTTACAGGTAGGATCAAGGCAAATTCAAAATTTAGGAACTATAGGAGGCAATCTATGCAACGCTTCCCCTGCTGCAGACGGTGTCCCTTGCCTTTTATCATTAGATGCATCAGTTGAACTGATATCAACAAATGGAAAAAGAATTTTAAAATTAGACGATTTTATTAAAGGCTCTAGAAATACAGAATTAAAGAAAAACGAAATATTATCTGCAATTCTTATTCCTGAAAAAGCTGAAAGAGGACATTCATCTTTTGTTAAGTTAGGCGCACGAAAATATTTAGTTATTTCCATTGCAATGGTTGCATGTAAAATTAACTTAGATGGCGATGTTATATCTGACATTGCTATATCTATAGGCTCTTGTAGCGCTGTTGCCAGAAGATTAGGAGAACTAGAAAACACTTTAATTGGGAAGAACGTAAATTCTGACTTAACTCAAGATATTTATAATTTTGATTACAAAAATCATATATCACCAATTAATGACATAAGAGGAACTGATGCATACAGACTTGAAGTAGCTAAAGTTTTGGTAAAGAACTCGATTATAGATACTATCAAAAAATTTAAAAAAAAAGGCCAATATGAATAATGCTAAAATTGAAATCAATTTTTATTTAAATAATAAAAAGCAAAATTTATTAGTAAATCCCTCTGATAGAGTTAGTAAAGTTTTGAGAGAGGACTTAGGCTTAATGGGCACAAAAATAGGCTGCAATGCTGGAGATTGTGGTTCTTGTACAATTCTTGTTAATGATGAGCCAGTTTGCGCATGTCTGATGACAGTTGCAAAAGCAGAAAAAAAGAATATTCAAACTATTGAAGGGTTAAGCTTAAATGGAGTGAGCAGCCTTCAAAAATCATTTCTAAAATATGGAGCAGCACAATGCGGAATATGCACACCTGGTCTTTTAGTAACAGCTACAGCTCTTCTTAAAAAGAACTCAACTCCAAGTAAAAAGGAAGTTGAAGAAGCCTTATCAGGTGTTCTATGCAGGTGTACTGGTTATCAAAAAATTATAACTGCCATTATGAACGTAAATTCTGAAGAGGAAATAGAACCCGTCTTTCATAATGCTGTAGGAAAAAGAATTCCTAGAATTGATGGTTTAAAAAAAGTTTTAGGAACAGAAATATATGGAGCAGACTATTGGCCTGAAGATTCACTTTACATTAAAATCGTTCGATCACCATATCATAGAGCAAACTTTGAATTTGGAAATTTAAAGCAATGGCAGCTTGAAACTGAGGGTTTAGATATTATTCTGACTGCTAAGGATATACCTGGAGAGAATAAATTTGGAGTTATACCAAACTTCGCTGACCAACCTGCTTTAGCAGTTTCGGAAGCAAGGTTTAAAGGTGAAGCTGTAGCGATTATTGCAGGTACCTATAATTCAATTGGTAATTTAAACATGGATAAGTTTCCAATTAATTGGGAACCTTCAACAGAAAGCCTGTCCATTAAATCATCAAAAGATAAAAATATAGATAACATTCATTCCGATAGAGAAAATAATTTATTAACTGTTGGTAAAGTGATCTCTGGAGACCCTGAAACTATTATCAACAAATCAACTTTTCAAGTTTCAGGAAATTTAGAAACTTCTTATGTGGAGCACGCTTACATCGAACCTGAAGCTGGAAGTGCTTGGATGGACCATGATACTTTGGTAATACAGGCTTGTACACAAGCTCCTATTATGGACCGTGACGACACAGCTAATATACTTGGTTTAAAAAAAGAAAATGTAAGGATTATTCCAGCAACTGCTGGAGGAGGCTTTGGATCAAAATTGGATGTTTCTATTCAGCCACTATTAGGCTTAGTAACATTAAAAACTAAAAAGCCTTGTAGAATAGTATACACTCGAAATGAATTAATGATATCTACAACAAAGAGACATCCATCTGAGATGCAAGCCTCTGTTTCTGCAGATAAAAATGGTAAAGTTTTAAGTATGATTTTTGATGGTGATTTCAACACAGGTGCATACGCAAGCTGGGGACCGACAGTTGCAACAAGAGTTCCAATACATGCAAGTGGTCCATATTACACTCCAAATTACAAGGCTGTTGGAAACGCATTACATACCAATGGTCCTGTTTCTGGAGCATTCAGAGGTTTTGGAGTTCCTCAAGCTGCAGCTCTTCAAGAAACTCTATATGATCAACTAGCAGATATCTGTAAAATTGACCAATTAGAATTTAGAAAAATAAATGCTCTTAAAGACGGTCAAAAAACAGTTTGTGGACAAGAACTTTATGGTGTCGGCATATATGAATGCTTGGATGCCCTATCAGAAACATGGAAAGAAGGTCTTGAGAGAATAAAAAAATTTAATGAACATTCTAAATTTATAAAAAAAGGTATAGGTTTGGGGTCTTGTTGGTACGGCTGTGGTAATACGGCCCTTCCAAACCCTGCTACTATTAAAATTGGAATAGATAAATTTGGACAACTTTTTTTACACCAAGGGGCTACAGATATAGGTCAGGGATCTAATACAGTTATAACACAAATATGTGCGGATGCTCTAGGAGTATCTATGGAGACATTTAACTTAATTGGTCCTGATACGCATTTAACTCCCGATTGTGGAAAAACATCTGCTTCTAGACAAACTTATATTACGGGAAAGGCAGCAGAATTATCTGGAAAAAGTATGCGTAGTAAAATTTTAAGATTAAGCAACATGGGCCCTGATGCAGTTATTGAAATTAAGAACCAGTCAATTTTTGTTAAACATAAAGAAAAAGAACAAAGACTTGAACTTAAAGACATGATCCCAGATAAAGATAACTATGTATTATCGTCAATTGAGACTTATGACCCTCCAACAATACCACTTGATGAAAATGGTCAAGGAAAACCTTATGCAGTATATGGATATGGCGTCCAAATGGCTGAAATAGAAGTCAATAAAGAGCTTGGCACAATAAAAGTTGAAAAAATTACAGCTGCTCATGATCTAGGCAGAGTTATCAACCCATTATTGGCAGAGGGACAAATTGAAGGTGGAATTGCCCAAGGTTTAGGGCTAGCTTTAATGGAAGAATACATTCCAGATAGAACAGAAAATTTGCACGATTATCTTGTCCCTACTATAGGTGACATGCCAGAAATAAAGAGTATTTTTATTGAAAAACCAGATCCAGAGGGACCGATGGGCGCGAAAGGGTTAGGAGAACATGTTTTAATTCCAACAACACCTGCAATCTTAAATGCTCTTAGGAATTGTACTGGCGCAATTATTAAAAAACTTCCAGCGCTTCCTCATAGAGTTTTAGAGGCTATATCGGAGGCTAATGTTGACACAAGAAAAAATTAGATGTGACGCATGCCCAGTAATGTGTTTTATCGCCGACGGTAAATCAGGTGCTTGTGACAGGTATGCTAATGAAAATGGAGAGATCATTAGACTAGACCCTTTAGTCATTTTAAATAATCAAATAGAAAAAGGGGAACAAGTAAAACCTTTTCTTAAAGCTGATTGGAATGGTGAAACTACAGAAAATGATAATACTTTTATAACAGCCATTGGGTCAGGTACCACTTATCCAGACTATAAACCTGCTCCTTTTATCTTCAACAGTAAAGTAGATGGTGCAGATTTTATTACTGTAGTTACTGAAGCAATATTTTCGTATTGTGGAGTAAAAATCAAAATTGATACTGACAGACATTTAGGGTCTGAAAGAGCAATTGTTAGACATAAAGGCGAAGCTATAGGACATGTCATGACAAGTGAATATGGGTCACAAATGCTTTCATTAGGTGGAGTTGACCACTTGACCGGTGGTACTAAAGTTGAAGGTCGAGTAACTTGTGAAGCTTTGATGAACTTATGCAACAAAGAGGCAATAGAACTATCAATTGATGAAGGTCTTACAGTTATCGTTCAAGCAGGAAAGCCACCAATTATTGAAGGAATAGAAGAAACTAAAATGAGAGTTGGATGTGGATCTGCTACAATAGGAATGTTTGCATCTCAATGGATTGGTCTTGTTGATGAGGTTGTTGTAGTAGATGACCATATTACAGGTGTTGTTTCAGAGCATCAGGCTGGCAAAGTATTAGATTGGAAAAGTACAGGTATTTCAGTAAAAGGAAGACGATCTACTCCTGGCAGATATTTTCAAGTTGCAAACCCAGGCACGGGATGGGGTGGCACTGATATTCAAGACCCATTAACAATTTTAGGCACTTGGAATGAGAAAAAAGGTGCTGTACCTGGATTAACTATTCTCATGGTCTCTACAACTGGTGAGAATTACTCTTATTACGAACTAGACAATGAATTGATCCCCAAGAAAAAAAAATTACCTGCAAATCTAAAATCAAGTGTTGAGCTTATTAAAGAAAATTGTGAACCCGCTCTTTGCACCGTGATGTTTGTTGGAGGTGCTGGTGGATCACTTAGATCGGGTGTTACCAAGAATCCAATTCAGCTAACTAAATCAGTTAAAAACAACGAAACTAATATAACATGTGGAGGAGCTAAAACTTATATTTGGCCTGGTGGTGGAATTACTCTTATGGTTGATGTTCATGAAATGCCTGATAATTCATTTGGATATGTACCTACTCCTGCGATTGTAGCTCCTTTAGAATTCACCATTGATAGAAACAAATATAAATCAATTGGTGGACATACTACAAAAATAAGGTCAAAAAAAGATATAATTGAAAATGGTGGTGAATATGGAAACAAAAAGTCCTTCTTGTCCTAACTTTCACTAATGCTTATCAAAGAAAAAGATAATAGACTGTTCCTTAATCATGGTCCAATAGATATAGTTCTTGAAGCTTTTGGAAAAGATAAACCTTTAGCATATGAAAAAGCAAAAAAATACTTTAGTACTTTATTGAATGAACTTGTCTTAGATATGGACTTACTTAAAAAAGAAGTAGTTCCGCATAGAAATTTTAATAATAAAATTTCTCAGAGCATGCAAAATGCAACTGAAAAGTTCTATCCTGACTTTATAACCCCAATGGCTGCTGTAGCTGGATCAGTAGCTGATAATATTCTAAATGTTTTAGTAAAAGATACTAAGCTTGAAAAAGCCTATGTAAATAATGGTGGGGATGTATCATTTTATTTAACAGAAAATCAAACCGTTAAAAGTAGCTTGGCATCCATTCCAAACATTATTGCAGAAATTGATTATAAAGATAAATCCAGAGGTATTGCTACATCTGGATGGAGAGGACGAAGTTTTTCTCTTGGTATAGCAGATTCAGTTACTGTCTTAGCGGATAATGCAGCAATAGCTGATGCTGCCGCAACGATGATTGCTAACTCTGTAAATATAAAAAATCACCCTTCAATTATTAAAAAACCTGCCGAAGAAATTTATGAAGATAGTGATTTAAAAAATTTAATGGTTACGGTTGAAGTTGGTGATTTAAAACAATCAGAGATCGAAGACGCATTAAGAAATGGAAATGAAGTTGGTAAAACGTATCTTGAAAATGGCTTGATTAATTCAGCTTTGATTGAGTTGCACAATTGTTTTTGTATTGTACAAAAGGAATCAACTAATTTAAACTTTATTAACAAATCTAGTTTGAAAAAAATTAATTACGTTTAATACATTGAGCAAAGTAATTATGAATTTAATAAAAGATTTTTTTAATGATATTACTAAAGAAAATATTACGAATGGATTTGTAGCATTCCTTTTTGCCGTTACAGGTCCTGTTGCAATAATGCTACTTGTTGGAACTAAAACAAGTCTTTCAAACCAAGAACTTTCAAGCTGGCTGTTTGGTGCCTTTGCTATAAATAGCGTAATAAGTATATTTTTTTCATTTTGGTTTAGACAACCACTAGTATTCATGTGGAGTATCCCTGGAATTATATTAATTGGTTCTTCGATAGAAAATTATTCATTTAATGAAATAGTAGGAACATATTTAGTGACTGGAATGTTTCTTACATTTCTTGGTTTAACAAATATATTGAATTGGATAAATAAAAAAATTCCAATTGAAATTGTAATGGGAATGGTTGCTGCTATTTTTCTCCAATTTAGCTTAAATTGGCTTTACTCACTAAAAGAAACTCCTTTACTATCTGGATCAATGACAATTACTTACTTTATCATTTATGCTTTTCCTTCGCTACAAAAAATAATGCCTCCACTTTTAGGATCTTTAATTGTAGGTGTTTTAATTATTTTAAACTCTAATCATGCTGAAATTTTTAATAATTTAAGCTTGTCCCCTATAATGCCAACAATTTTTAAGCCTGAATTTAATTTAAATGCTAACATAGAATTAGTAATACCTTTAGCTATTACAGTTTTATTTATTCAAAATGGGCAAGGTCTTGCCATTCTAAAATCTGCTGGTCACCAAACTCGTATTAAACCTTTCACTGTAGCCTGTGGAATAGGATCAATAATCAATTCTTTTTTTGGAACAGTATCATCTTGTCTAACAGGCCCTGTAACAGGCATAATTACATCAGACGAAAACAATAAAAATAGCTTAAAAGTTTCTGATGCAAATAAATTACTCGGACAAGAAAGAGTTGAATTTCTGGTCAAAAAACATGGAAAAGAAAATTTTTTAGAAGCTTTAAAAGATCATAAAGTTAAAACTATAATAAAAGGGCACTACACGAGTGGAATAGTTTTTTCTTTACTTTGCATAACCTTTGGTGTTTTTTCTCCTTTTTTTACTGGATTCATTTCCTCTTGCCCTCCAGGTTTCATTGCTTCTCTCGGCGGAATAGCGTTATTAATAGTCTTAAAAAACACATTTATAGCAGCTTTCTCTGGAAGCTTTTCACTTGGTGCACTTGTATCTTTTCTTATTACAATGTCAGATTTAGTTTTCCTTAATATTGGGTCACCTTTTTGGGGAATACTTGGTGGGTTATTGATAGCCAAAATCTATGAAAAAAATAATATTTAACAAAAAAAACGCATAATTAATTATTATTAATATGTTAAATAATATGATAAAAAATAACTTGCTTTAAGAAATTTGCTGTGTTTCATTCTATATTTATATTATGGGGAAAATTAAAAAATCTTTACTTATATATGATATATTTAAGGACAACCATTTATAATAAACTATATGTAAAATCAAAATATTTTTTTTCTGGGAGGTATTAATGAAAATCAAAATATTTAACAAAACTACGAAAGTTGCATCTGCTTCAATGCTAGTCGCTTCATGCTTGTTAGCCGGAACTGCTTTTGCAAAAGATACAGTTAAGGTTGGTGTGGTTTCATTTTTGACTGGACCAGCTGCAGGAGTTTTTGGGGTGCCTGCAAAACAGGGAGCTCAAATAGTTATTGACGCTATTAATAATGGTACAATGCCTGCACCTTATAATAAGCAAGGATTTGCTGGTGCCAAGATGAACCCTATTTTTAGTGATGAATCAGGTGGTGGAACTAAACAAGTTGGTCTATTTAGAGATTTTGTTGAAAAACAAAAAGTTGATGCAATGATTGGTTATATATCTTCTGGAAACTGTATGGCTATCGGTCCAATTGCTGATGAGTTAAAAATGCTAACTGTGTTTTCAACATGTGGAACACCTAGATTATATGAAGAAAAGCTGAGGTCTCATGTTTTTAGAACACAAGCTAATGCAGTTGGTGATAGTTTAGCCGCAGCTAGATATATTACAGACATGTACCCTAATGAAAAGAATTACACAGGCATAAATCAAAACTATGCTTGGGGACAAGATTCTTATAAATTCTTTGAATTAGGTATGAAACAAATGTCACCAGACAGTAAAGGTTCTGATAAACCTCAATTTCCAAAACTTTTTGTTGGACAATACGGAACAGAAATTTCAGCATTATCTTTAGATAAAGCTAAAGTTGTGCATTCAAGTTTTTGGGATGGTGATATTGAGGCATTTACTCTTCAAGCAATGGTTAGAGGCTTTTTTCAGAAAAAAATCTTTGTTTCTTCTGTTGGAGGATCAGCTGTTGATGCATTAGACAAAAAATTTCCCGATGGTATTGTAATGGGTACAAGAGGTAATGTAGGTCTACTTGCAAGAGATGATAAAAGCCCATTAAATGTTTGGTTCATAAAAGAGTATAAAAAAAGATTTAATGCTCTACCATTAGGACCATCATATCAATATGCTAGATCAATTTTAGCTTATAAATTTGCTATGGATAAAGCTATGGCCAAGGCAGGAAGTTTTCCTACTCAAGACCAAGTTATTGCTGCTATGAAGAACATCAAGTTCAAATCATTTACAGAAACTATTTCAATGGCAAGGGGTGGTGGTCATCAAGCTGTTCATTCAGTTGGCTATGGTCTAACTAAATACAATAAAAAAGGTAAGACACCTGGAGCTGAAAAAGTTAAGATGTATGGTCCAGAATGTATATATCCACCAGCTGGAACAAAGTCAGAAGACTGGATAAATGCAGGAATGCCTGGAGCAAAATGTAATTAAACTTAATATTTAAAAGGGGTGCCTTCAAAAGCATCCCTTTTTTATTGCCATTTTGGAGTATATAAATGCAATTTTGGGCTACAGTTTTTTTAGACGGTCTTACTTATGCCTCTTATCTTTTTATAGTAAGTTTAGGTTTAACTATTATATTTGGGGTAATGAAAATTTTGAACGTTGCTCATGGTAGTTTTTATGCCTGGGGCGCTTACACAGCTGCATTTGCAATAGGTATTATTTCAGACAATGATCTGCCTGAAATTTTATTTTTACCAGCTATATTAATTTCTGCAGTTTTAGTAGGTGTAGTTTTAGGGTATATTATAGAACGTTTTATACTTCGAAAAATGTATAATCAGGACATACACCTTATAGTTTTAGCTACTTTTGGGGTATTTTTAATTTTTGAAGATCTCATTATAATTACCTTTGGTGTTGACCCTTATCTTCCTTATCAACCTGCAATGATGCTTGGCTGGATTGATATTGTTGGTTTAAATAGAGGTGTCTATCAACTCTCTTTAATTCTTCTTGCTACAATTGTTGCTTTTGGTTGCTGGTATGGCCTTACCAAAACTAAGTGGGGTAAGCTCCTTCAATCGGTAATTTATGACAGAGAAATAAGTGAAGCTATGGGCATAAACGTTACTAAAGTTTATGTTGTAACATTTATCGGAGGTGCCATTTTAGGAGCTCTAGGAGGTGCATATGTTGCTCCTACTACATCTGTATCTCCAGGTTTTGCTATAGACCTTGTGGTTTTAAGCTTTGCTGTTGTGGTTATTGGTGGAATGGGTTCAATTCCTGGTGCTCTTATTGGTTCTTTAATAGTAGGGTTATTAAGAGCATTTGCAGTTCATCAAGCTCCAATATTAGAATTGTTTGTTGTTTTTGCCGTTATGGCAATCGTTTTAATTATTCGTCCTGAGGGCTTATTTGCTCCTCCTAAAGCAAGGAAAATTTAATGTTTACTGGTATTTTCAAAGACACAAGCGTAAGAGTTTTGATCGTATTTATGATAAGCTTGTGCGTTATTTCATCTTTTATTTTACCTGATTGGATGCAAAATAACTTTATGTACGGCTTGTCTAGAGGCTTAGCTATTTTAGGTCTTATGTTACTATGGCGAACAAACCTAGTGTCTTTCGGACATGCATTATATTATGGTTTTGGAGCATATGCTGTTGCCTTATGTCAAAAATATTTTGGTATAACTGATATCTTGTTAAGGTTTACAATAGCAGTTGTTGCAGCAGGATTATTAGGTTTTTGTCTTGGGTTTATTCTTAGAAAATACAGAGAAATATTTTTTGCAATGTTATCGCTTGCTTTTTCTATGGTATTATATGGATTGTTGGCTAAAGCCGAGTTCCTAGGATCAACTGATGGAATGTCAATTTCTCCGTCTACGCTTTTTGGATTAGAGCTTACAAGACAATATTTATTCTTCCTTATAACATTTTTTGTTATTTGTGCTGCTGTTTCAATACAAGCTTATCTTAGATCAACACTTGGACACTTAACTACAGCAATTCAAGATAATGAAATAAGAGTAGAGTTTCTTGGTTTTTCTGTACAAAAAGCAATACATATAAAATATGTTATTTCAGCCTGTTTAGCAGGAGGTGCTGGAGGGCTTATGGCTGCAAGCCTTGGTCAAGTTGATCCAGATTCAATGGTGAATTGGAATGTATCTGGAGAGCTTGTATTTATAACAATAATGTCTGGTTGGGGAAATATTTTAGCACCTTTTATTGGAGCGATAATTTTTGAATTCATAAGAACATACGCTTTTGAATGGGCACCGCAAGCTTGGGCAGCAATCGTTGGTGGAACATTACTTGCAATAATTTTCTTTTTCCCAGGTGGTATATGGTCAATAATTGAAAAAGTTTTTAACTATGGAAAGAAAAAAGATGTCAAGTAATATAGTTTTAAAAGCATCTGAATTAAATAAATCTTTTTCAGGTATTGTAGCGGCTAAGGATATTAATGTTTCAATAAATCAAGGAGAAATTATTGGTATAATTGGAGCAAATGGAGCTGGCAAAACTGTTTTTGTAAATATGATTACAGGTTATTTAAAACCTACAAGTGGTAAAATAGAATTTATGGGATCTGATATTACTGGAATTGAACCAAGAAAAGCAACCCATATTGGCTTATGTAGATCGTTTCAAATTAGCCAAGTTTTTATGACAATGACAGTTAAACAAAACCTTATGATAGCAATGTCACTGGCTAAAAAAAGTGGTAAGACATTATTGGACCCCATAGAAGATGAGTCTATTTCAAAAGAATGCGACACAATACTGAAATTGTACAAAATTTTAGATCAAAAGGACAATATAGTTAGCACCCTATCTCAAGGAATAAGAAAACTTCTAGACATTGCTATGGCTGTGGTTGGAAACCCTAAGGTAATATTACTTGACGAACCAACTTCAGGCGTTTCTGTTGAAGAAAAGTTTGGCATCATGGATATAGTTATTGCCGCATTAAAACAAACAGAAACTTCAGTATTATTTGTTGAACATGATATGGAAATAGTTGAAAGATACGTTGACCGTGTCATAGCTTTCTATCAAGGAGAAATTATATGTGATGCTCCACCCAAAAAAGCTTTATCAGATAAAAAAGTTATTGAATATGTTTTAGGGCATTAAACAAATATGTTATTAAGGTTTAATTATGTTAAGATTAGATAAAATAAATGTAAATATCGGATTAATTGAGATCCTAAAAGACGTTTCTTTAGATTTAAAGAAAGGTCAAATGGTTGGTCTAATTGGCAGGAATGGAGCAGGAAAAACAACATTATTGAGGGCTATAATGGGAATTTTGCCCACTATTTCTGGTGAATTATCATTTGAAGATCATGATCTAATTAAAATGCCATCACAAAAAAGAGCCTATTTATCAATTGGCTATATGCCTGAAGATAGAAAATTAATACCATCTATGTCTGCTGAAGAAAATATTCTTACTCCAGTTTGGGCTACTAATATAAAAGACTGGAAACAAAGGTTGGATTGGATTTACAAAATTATTCCGGAAGCTTTAGATTTGAAAGACAGACCTTCTACTAGTTTATCAGGAGGACAGCAAAAGCTTATAGCATTATCCAGAGCCCTTATGGTTGGAAGTAAACTTTTACTTCTAGATGAACCGTCAGAAGGAATCGCCCCTGCTCTTACTAAAAGGATTATAGATATTTTGAATAATCTAAAAAAAGAAGGGGTTACAACTCTAATTGCAGAAAGTAATGCTGGTCATTATCAAGGTATGCTAGACAAATCTTTTGTAATAGAGCGTGGACAAATCAAGTAAATTTATAAAAAATTTATTGCTTAAAATTATCTTTATTTTACTATTTAAATAGTAAATAGGAAAATTTGATGCCTTTGTATAAATCTGATTCAAAAATTAAAATTCAATTTAAATTGAATAATAAAGATATAAATACGGAAACAGACAATAGAACTCTTCTAAGCGATTTTTTAAGACATACAATTGGCGAAACAGGCACTCATGTTGGATGTGAACACGGAATTTGCGGAGCCTGTACGATTTTACTAAACAATGAACCAATAAGATCCTGCTTGATGTTTGCATCACAATTAAATGGCAAAGAATTGGTAACTATTGAAGGGTTAGTAAATGATAAAAACTTTGATAATTTAAGAAAAGCTTTTAAAAAAAATCATGCTTTACAGTGTGGTTATTGTACGCCAGGTTTTTTAGTAACAATTATAGCATTTTTAAACACAAAGCCTAAAAATGTTGATGTTAACAAAATTAGAGAAATGCTAAGCGGTAACATATGCAGGTGTACGGGTTATACAGGTATAATAAATGCAGTAAAAGAAGTCATTGGAATAAATGAAATTGAACAAAAAAATGTTTGATCTTGGAACAACAATTTTAGCTTCAAAAGAAAAAAATCCAGATGCAATAGCAATAGCAGGTCTAGATTACAAATACACCTACTATGAATGGTTTAAAAAAATAGATACTCTATCAGGATCTTTAAAATATTTAGGTTTAAAGAAACAAGAAAAAGTTATTACTTTACTCCAAAATAATTTTGAAGCCTCTACAATACATTGGGCATGTCAATTAAATAATCTAATCGTTGTGCCTTTAAATTGGAGAATGAAGCCTGAGGAGATTGATTTTTGTATTTCTAATTCAGAAGCTAGTTGCATATTCTTTCAAAAAGAAAGTATGGATGGAGTAGAGCTGTCGCTAGAGGCAAAGAAAATTAAACAAATCTTTGTTGGTGGCAATAATAATAAAACACTAAATATAAGCGAACTTATTAAAAATGGTAATCCTGGAAACCACCCTGAAGGAAAAAGTGATAGTTATTCAATAATTTTATACACATCAGGCACTACTGGAAAGCCTAAAGGTGTGCCAAGAACACATTTAGCTGAAAGGTCAGCTGCACTAGCTCATGTCGCTCAAAATATGTATAAAAATGGAGAAATCACTCTTGGTGTTATGCCTTTATATCATACAATGGGAATTAGATCATTAATTTCAATGTCACTAATTAATGGAACATTTATAACACAACCTAAGTTCTCATCCCTAGAAGCTATAAAATTAATTAATAAGTTTAAAATTACTTCTTTATATTTGGTACCTACTCTATTTCATGAATTAATCGAAGATAAGAGTTTTACAAATAATAAAGTTAAATCATGCAAGAAATTAGGATTTGCTGGCGCACCTATGAACAATGGTCTCATAAAAAAAGTTATGAAAGCATTTAAACCTATACAACTTGTTAATCATTATGGATCGTCTGAAGTCTATACTTTTACTGTTGATCAAAATGCACATAAAAAACCAGGATCAGCAGGCAAAGCTGGAATAAATCAGCGTATTCGAGTTGTAGAAATTGGATCTAAAAACCCTCAAAAAATTGTTAAAAAAAATATTGAAGGAGAGATAATTGCTTCTCTTAAATCTGAAGAATCTTTTTCAGGATATTTAAAAAGACCTGATGCTAATAAAAATTCTATAATCAAGAACTGGTATTTTACAAATGACATTGGTTACATAGATAACAATGGTGATCTTTTCGTAACTGGCAGAGTTGACGACATGATTATAACTGGAGGTGAAAACGTATCACCCATTGAAATAGAAAATTTATTGTCGTTAAATAAAAATGTTCTTGAAGTCGTTGTAGTTGGACTTCCTGACGAAAAATGGGGGCAAAGAATTTGTGGTTTTATTAAACGAGATGGTAATATTGAATTTGGTAATCTAGATAAACATTGTAAAGAATCTGGTATGGCCAACTTTAAAAGACCAAAAGAGTATATTTTTGTAAAAGAGATACCTAAATCTCCTACAGGAAAAATTTTAAGAAGAAAATTACTTGCAGGTGAGTACGATTTAGATAGATGAATTATTAATAGAGAAGAGGAAGAAATATGTTAAAAAGAAAACCGCATCTTGAATTTACTAAAATTTCTTCAAACGAAAATTGGCATACGCCTCAAGGTTATCCAACTGGAATAAAACAACATATTTTAGCTTCTGACATTGATGAAGTTAATAAGACAGGAAGTAGATCAAGATTACTTAAATTTGAACCTGGTGTATTTACAACTGAAAAATTTATTCATGACCATTGGGAAGAAGTTTATTTGGTTAGTGGGGATTTAATAGTAGGAAACGATGAAGATGGAAATGGTGGAGAACAATTTGAAGGATCAACATATGCATGTAGACCTCCTGGCGTTTATCATGGTCCTTTTAAGTCTGATAAAGGCTGTGTCCTTTTTGAATTACATTACTATAAAAATGAAACTGAATTTTAATTTTTAAGGATTTAAGATGATTAAAACAGGCAAGGAACACTTAAGTCAATTAAGAGATGGAAGAGTAGTTTATATTGGTGATGAAAAAATTGATGACGTTACAACTCATCCAGCCTTTGAGAAAGCCGCGCAAAAAGTAGCTGAATTGTATGATATTAAACATCAAGAAATTTATAAAGACGTTTTGTCATATCAAGAAAATGGCGAACTATGCTCTACTTGGTTTTTACAAGCAAAAAACAAAAGTGATTTAAGGAAAAGATCTAAAGCGCATAAAGTTATTGCTGACCAAACATCTGGAATGATGGGACGTTCTATGGATCATGTAGCTAGTTTTGTAACGGGTATGTCTACAAATCCTGATATTTTTGATAGTGGTAAATATAAATTTAAAGAAAATCTCTTAAATTATTATAAATACATGAAAAAAAATGATGTTTTTGCATCTTATGCTGTTGTTCCTCCTCAAGCGGCAAGAAACCCTGAATTTTATCAAAAGCAAAATCTTCCTATTCCAACTCTATCTGTTGTAGAGGAAAATAAAAAAGGCGTCATTATTTCAGGGATGAAGATGCTTGCTACAAGCGCTGTATTTGCCAATGAAATATGGATTGGCAACCTTGTTCCCCTAGCCCCAGACCAGATCAAACAAGCCATAACATGTGCAATACCTTGTAATATTGAGGGATTGTCTCTCTGGATGCGTCAACCACTATCAACACATTATGACAATCAGTTTGACTCTCCTTTATCATGGAATATGGATGAAACAGATGTACTTGTAATGTGTGATAAAGTATTTGTTCCTTGGGACAGAATATTCGTGATGGACGATGCTATTTTAGCTAGGGAGATATACATAAAAACACCTGCCCATTGTTATGGAAATCATCAAGCTAATGTAAGATATTGGTCCAAAATGGAATTAATAACAGGACTATGTAATAAAATAGCTAAAGCCACCGGTGCAGACCAAATTCCAGCAGTAAAAGAAACACTTGGGAAAATGTCATCATTAGAAGCTAATTTATCTGGAATGATACATGGACAAATAGAAGCGGCTGAAACTTGGCCAAATAATCATATGACATTCAATAGAAGAATGATGTACGCAGCATTAAATTGGTGCACCGAAAATTACACACCAATTGTTGACGAATTAAGAACACTTTGTGGTGGAGGTGTTTTTCAAATGCCTGCAAGTATTAATGTTATGAAAAATGAAAAACTAAAGAAAGATTTTGAAACTTATTTTCAAACCCCACAAATGGATGCAAAATCAAGAATGAAGCTATTTAAATTAGCCTGGGATGTAGTAGGCTCTGAATTTGCTGGAAGACAACAGCAATACGAAAAATTCTATGCAGGAGCTTCTTTTATTATTAAAAACCACAGTTACCGTGAAACTCCTTGGGATTATTTTGATGGTGTGGTGGATAGTTTAATGGATAAATATGATCTACCAGAAAATTAATTTTAAGAAATATAGGAGTTTTAATTGGCAATAGTTATTAAAGAATTCGATGGGTTTAGAGTTGAAGTAAATAATGAAGATAATAGAGGTGATATTATTTTATCAAGACCCCCATTAAATGTTATTCAATATTCGCAAAGAATTCAAATGGCTGAAGCTATGAAAGATTTAGATAAAAATGAAAATGTAAGAGTTATTATTTTACGAGCAGATGGAAAAAACTTCTCATCAGGAGGAAATATTGAAGGTTTTTTAAAAGAGACACCAGAAACACTAACTATGCTTGCTCAAAACGTAATGACGCCTGAAAAAATTAGAAAACCAGTTATCGCTGCAATTCAAGGTTACTGTTTTGGAGTTGGCTTAGAATTTTCTTTAGCTTGTGATTTCAGGATTGTGACTAAGTGTGCACAGCTATCCCTTCCTGAAATGAAAATAGGAATGATACCAGGATCAGGTGGATCAGTTCGACTAGCTAGGATGATCGGGTTATCTAGGGTTAAAGATATGATAATGAGAGGTAAAAGAATTTCTGGAGAAGAATCTTATAATTATGGTCTAGCATCTGAAGTGGTTGAAATTAACGAACTTGAGAGTGCGACTAGTAATCTTGTTAAAGAACTTTGTTTAGTATCACCTTTAGCACAAAGAGCCATTAAAACTGTTCTTAATGCATCTCAAGATGCGCCTTTACACGTTGCAATTGAGTTAGAAGGTGAAACATATGGCAGGCTTAGAAGTTCTAGTGATTTTAAAGAAGGTGTTCAAAGCTTTGTAGAAAAAAGAAAACCTGTTTATACAGGAAAATAGAAGGTAAAAATTGTTAATGGAGAAAATTCTCAACAAAGTTAATAATTGTAAAATTGGATCATCAATTGAAAGATCAGAAGATGATACATTAATTATAGGTAAAGGAATTTATGGCGACGACAAAGGTAATCCACCTGGAACTTTACACGTTGCAGTATTAAGATCTCAATATGCAGCAGGAAAAATTCTTAACTTAGACACAACAATGGCTTCTTGTATTCCTGGAGTGCATTCAATAATTGATGGTAAATCATTTTCAAACCTTTCAAAACCTCTATTGTCCGTTTTAAGAATTGATATCGAGGTTTGGCCTTGCGCAATTGAATATGTTAGGTATGTAGGCGAACCTATAGCTCTAGTGTTAGCTGAAAACAGATATATTGCTGAAGACGCAATTGATAATATTAAGGTAACATATCAAGAATATAATCCTATTATTAAGACAGAAGATGCTACGTTGGATTCTTCACCAAAAGTTCATAAAAAAACTAAAACTAACGTGGTCAGTGACAGAAAATTTTCATATGGAAATCCAAAAGAAGCTTTTAAAAAAGCTGATGAAATAATTAAGTTGAAAATTGAATATCCTAGAAATAGTTGTACTCCACTTGAAGGTTTTATAGTTCAAAGCAATTATAATTCTTCTGAAAAAAGTTATACCGTTCACTCAAATTTTCAAGGACCATTTAGCCTTCATTCTGTGATTTCGAGATCTTTAAATGTTAATGAAAATAAATTAAGGTTAATATCAAACCAAGATTCTGGAGGTAGTTTTGGTATTAAACAAGCTATACTTCCAATGATAGTATTAACCTGTTTAGCTTCAAGAATTTCAGGAAAAAACATAAAGTGGGTTGAAGATAGAATTGAACATTTAACCGCAGCATCATCAGCCACTAATAGAGTGACTACTATCAAAGCTGCTGTAAGAAGAAATGGTGAAATTCTAGCGCTAGATTATGATCAAATTGATGATGTTGGTGCTTATTTGAGAGCACCAGAACCAGCTTCATTATATAGAATGCATGGAAACTTATCTGGAGCTTATTTGGTTAAAAATATATCTTGTAGAAACAGAGTGGTTCTAACTAATAAAACACCAACTGGTTTAAATCGAGGTTTTGGCGGTCCTCAGCATTATTATGCTCTTGAGAGATTGGTTCATAAAATTGCTGTTAATCTAAAATTAGATCGCCTAGCAGTTATCAAATTAAATTTAGTAAAAGATAAAGATTTTCCCTATCAATCTGCTTCTGGAGCACTTCTAGATTCTGGTCAATATAAAAAATTGATGGATAAAGTTTTAAAATCCAATGAATTTTCTGATATGAAGTTGCGACAAAACTTAGCACAAAAAAAAGGTAACTTGTATGGAATTGGTTACGCTGCAATAGTAGAACCATCCGTATCAAATATGGGTTACATAACTACGGCAGTACCATTTAAAGAAAGAGAAAAATCAGGACATAAAGGAGGAGCCATTGCAAGTGCGACTGTATCAATAGGACCTACTGGTGGAATTTATGTAACATGTGACAGCGTTCCACAAGGTCAAGGCCATAAAACTGTACTTGCACAAATTGTTGCCGATATTTTTGGATTAAGCTTTGAAAATGTTTTTGTTAATGGTGAATTGGATACTCAAAAAGATGCGTGGTCCATTGCTGCAGGTAATTATTCAAGTCGTTTTGCAGGAGCAGTTGCAGGTACGACATCTCTTGCGGCAAAAAAACTAAAATTAAGAATATTAAAAATTGCTTCTACAAAACTAAATTGTAAAGCTGAAAATATAATATTTGAAAATAATTTCGTTATAGATAAAAATAATTTTGATAATAAAATATCTTTTAATCGATTAGTTGGATTAGCACATTGGTCTCCAGGAGAACTTCCAGAAAACTCTGAGAATGGTTTAAGAGAAACTGTTCATTGGTCACCACCACAATTAGCTCCGCCTAATAACAAAGATCAAATTAATGGTTCACTTGCCTATGGTTTTGTTTTTGATATTTGTGGTTTAGAAATAAATCCTAAAACCGGTCAGACAAGGGTTGATAAGTATATTACAGGACATGATGCTGGAAATATTTTAAATCCTTTATTAGCCAATGGACAAATTTATGGTGCTTTCGCTCATGGTTTAGGAGCTGCATTGTTTGAAGAATTTAAATATACTGATGATGGCTCTTTTTTAGCTGGGACTTTTGCAGATTACCTTCTTCCATCAACTTATGAGGTGCCAACACCCTCTATAATTCATATTGAAACGCCTAGCCCTTTTACTCCCTTGGGCGCAAAAGGCTTAGGTGAAGGTAATTGTATGTCAACTCCAGTAGCTATAGCAAATGCAGCATGCGATGCTTTAAAAATCGATAATGTTACACTTCCCCTAACACACTCTAAAGTTCATTCCTACATCACTTCTAATTTAAAAGAACAACCAAGATCTAAATTAAATTCAAATAAAAACTTTATTAAGCCAAATGATAAAAATAATATTATTACTGGCCAAGGAAATAATTTATTATACAAAAAACCGAACCAAATCTGGGATTTTTTATTGAATCCTGACAATCTATCAAAAATATTACCAGTTACTGAAAAGATTTTATTAATAAAAGATAACCACTATGAAGGTAAAATTAAAATTAAATTTGGTCCGATTACTGGTGAATATGAATTTTCTGTACTATTAAGCAAATTAAATAAACCAAAAAATTTAAAACTATCTGGAAAAGCAAGTGGCCCATTAGGAATAGCTAGTGGTGAAGGTTTGATAACATTGTCACCTATGAATAAAGAGAAAACAGAATTAACTTATCAATATGATGTGCAAGTTTCTGGTAAAATTGCAGCTATAGGTGGTCGTTTCTTAAAAACTGCTTCAAATATAATTATAAATCAATTTTTTGATCGTTTAGCTCAAGAAATATCACCTGAACATAGAAAAAATAATTTTTGGAATTTGATATTAAAATGTTTGAAAGTCATTAAATGAAACCTGCATCTTTTGACTTATTTCAACCCAAAAATTGGCAAGAAGTTCTAGAAGGATTGCAAGAGTATGGTGAGGATGCACAAATATTAGCTGGTGGGCAATCTTTAATTGCAATGTTAAATATGAGAATTGCAAAGCCAAAAGTTTTGATTGATATCAATTCCATAGAAGATGATGTTCCGTTAATCGATAATAAGACTAACATTGAAATCAGCGCATTATTTAGACAATTACAACTTGAAAATAGAATAAAAACAAAAGATGACTTACCATTAATAAGCGAATGTCTTCCTTATATTGGACACCAACAACATAGAGCCCGTGGAACAATCATAGGTTCTTTATGTCATGCAGACCCTAGCTCTGAGTTACCTTTATGTTTTATAGCTCTAAAAGGACAATTAAAGTTGAATAGTTTATCTACACAAAGAATTATTAATGCAGAAGATTTTTTTCTTGGTCCACTATTAAATTCTAGAAATCATAATGAGGTAATTAAGTCGGTAATAATACCTAAAGCAAAAGAACAAACTGGTTACGCTTTTAAAGAAATTTCTGAAAAACACGGTGACTTTGCACTTGCTTCATTTGCTGCAATTGCAAGTCATAATAATGTTAGGTTTGTTGTAGGTGGTGTTAGCGATAAAATTACAGCAAGAGATTGGATTACAGATGACTTAAATGAAATTGAATCTCTTGTAAATGACTTTGCATGGGATTTAGATACTGCGACAGATCAATACACAACTGACAGGTATAAAAGAGATATTATTAGGAACTTAGGCTTTGAAACCATTAAAACAGCAATAAGTAGAAAGAATGCAAGATAATTTGTATTAATCTAAATTAATAAATAACATTAGATGTTAATATTTTTGTAAGCTATTTTAAAAATATAGATAACTTGAGTGGGAGTAGTTAATTATGTTTAAAGATAAAGTAACAAAACAAAATAATGCTGCTTATTATTTTATTGATAGACATTTAAACTCAACAATTGAAAACAAAAAGGCATTTGTTGAAGCAATTCCAGATGGTAGAAGTATTTCATACAAGGATCTATCTATAGAAACAAATAAAATTATTGATCTACTTGCAAAATATAATATTCGAAGAGAAGAAAGAGTATTAATGTTGGTATTAGACCAAATCGAGTTTCCAGTAATTTTTTGGGGATGCCTCAAAGCTGGAGTTATTCCTGTCCCTGTAAATACTTTATTGTCAAAAGATATTGTTAATTCTATTTTAAATGATTGCAGAGCTAAAACTATTTTTATTTCAGAGGAAATTCAAAATTTAATTCCTAATCCGTCTGAAATTGATAATCCAATTGAGAATATATTTCTCATTAGTAAAGATAATAATATTAAAGAATTTAAACATTTTAAATCTGAGATGGATTTATGTGTTCCACAAGAACCACTTATAGTTTTAAAAGACGAGCCTGCCTTTTGGTTGTACTCCTCAGGCTCTACAGGAGAACCAAAAGGAGTTATTCATGTACATGGGAGTTTATTAGAAACTTATGAAACATACGCCTCAAAGATTTTAAATATAAAAGAAACAGATATAGTTTTTTCTGTAGCTAAACTTTTTTTTGCATATGGTTTAGGAAATGCGATGACTTTCCCTTTGGGAGTTGGAGCAACTACTGCCCTTTATCCATTAAGACCTACACCTGATAGTGTTAAGGAAGTAATGAAATTAATAAAACCTTCAATTTTATTTGCTGTGCCAACTATTTATGCAGCAATGATAGCTAGTTTAAAAAAAGAAGCTAATGTAAAATTTATAAATTTGAGACTTTGCGTGTCTGCAGGAGAGGCTCTTCCTTTTCAAATTGGAACTGATTGGAAAAAAATAACTGGAGTAGATATTTTAGATGGTGTTGGATCGACTGAAATGCTTCATATTTTTCTTTCAAACAAACCAGATGATATAATATATGGCACTTCAGGTAGTGCTGTTCCTGGATATGAATTAAGATTGGTTAATGAAAGTGGAACAGAGGTGTCTATTGGAGAAATTGGAGAATTGCTTGTTAAAGGTAAATCATCTGCAACGTGTTATTGGAATAAACTAATAAAATCAAGAAGTACCTTTGAAGGAGAATGGACAAGAACTGGAGATAAATATGAAAAATTAGAAGACGAAAAGTATATTTATAGTGGTAGAACTGACGACATGTTTAAAGTCAGTGGAATATGGATATCACCATTTGAAGTTGAACAAGCATTAATATCTCATGAAATTGTCCTAGAAGCAGCCGTCGTTGCAAAACAAGATAAAGAAGGTTTAGATAAACCATGTGCATTTGTCATTTTAAATGAAAATGTCCCTAAATCAGGTAAAGAGGATATCTTAAAAGAGCATGTAAAAAACAAAATAGGTAAATGGAAATATCCTAGATGGATAAACTTTATTAACGAACTTCCTAAAACAGCTACAGGAAAAGTACAAAGGTTTAAGTTAAGAAAGTGAAACAAAGTAGTAATACAGAAATAAAATTTTTAGAAATTGATAGTAAAATAATTGAATATCAAGTTTTTGGTGATATATCCAATGACATTCCTGTATTAATTTTATTGCATGAAGGTCTTGGCTCAATTGCTATGTGGAGAAAAATACCAGAATTAATTCATCTTAAAACAAAACTAAATGTTTTTGTATATTCAAGGTTTGGTTATGGAAAATCATCAACTATTAAATTACCTAGACCTACAAATTATATGAGTATTGAAGCAGAGGAATATTTACCTAAAATCATTAAAAGTTTATCAATTAAAAATTATTTTTTAATTGGACATAGTGATGGAGGCACAATAGCCAGTATAGGGAGTAAATCAAAAAACATAGAACAATTGTTAGGCACAATTTTGATTGCCCCTCACTTTTTTGTGGAACAAGAAAGTATTAATGCCATTGAAGATATTTCTTATCAATATAAATATAAAAACTTAAAATCAAAATTAGAACGTTTTCATAATGATGTTGATAATGCTTTTTGGGGTTGGAGTAATGTCTGGTTAAGCCCCGATTTCAAAAATTGGAACATTTTAAAGTATTTACCTCAAATAAAAACTCCAATTTTGGCTTTGCAGGGAACAAACGATCCTTATGGAACGATAAACCAAATAAATATTTTAGAACAAAAAGTTCGTGGACCGTTTGATAAAGTTGTAATTAAAGACTGTGGACATAACCCCTTTACTGAATATACAGATAAAACAATCGAGCATATTAATGCTTTTATTAAAAAAATTATATAGTCTTTAATATTAAAATACTTATACAATTATATTATTAAAAATAAACTTGAGGTAAGAATGCGTCCAAATATAAATTTTGATACAAACCCTTCTATTTATAAACATTGGCAATTAATAGTTGAAAATACAAAAGCATTTTTAATAATGAAAGTTGATGAAGATGCAGGTTTTTTTGATGGATATAAATTAAAGTTAAACAGCTATGATATTGGTGTTGATATAGAGTTAGCAGATGCTGTTCAAAGGTTAAGGTTTGAATATCCAAATGTAAATTCTGTAATTATAAAGTCAGGAAATGAGAAAGCATTTTGTGCAGGTGCCAATATCAAAATGTTAGCGTCTTCAGATCATGCGCATAAAGTTAACTTTTGTAAGTTCACAAATGAAACTAGAAACTTTTTAGAAAATTCATCAAAAGAGTCTAATCAACTATTTATTTGTTTAGTTGAAGGGGTATGTGCTGGTGGTGGATATGAGCTTGCGCTTGCATGTGATCATATTATTTTGATGGATGACGGTTCCTCAAGTATATCATTGCCTGAAGTTCCACTCCTTGCTGTTCTTCCTGGAACAGGAGGTTTGACAAGACTTACAGATAAAAGAAAGATAAGAAGAGACCTTGCTGATGTGTTTTGTACTATGGAAGAAGGTGTTAAAGCCAAAAAAGCTTTTGAATGGCGTCTAGTAGATACAATTTTAAAAAAAACTACATTAAATGATGATCTACAAGCATTAATAGAAGAAAAGTCTATTAAAAAACCTAATATGGATAATTTAACTGGTATTAAACTAAATAATATAAAAAAAAATATAATAAATGAAAATGAGATTAAATACTCTACTATATCTGTTAATATAGATAGAGATAAAAAATCTGTAACTATCACAATTCAGGCTCCTGTAGACAAAGCTCCGATAAACATTGAAGATATTTTGTCTCAAGGCGACGATGTTTGGCTTTTACGTTGTGCTCGTGAATTGGATGATGCTATTTTATATTTAAGGTTCAATGAATTAGAAATTGGAATTATTTTTTTTAAAACAAGAGGAGAAATAGGAAAGGTTCTTTCTTATGACAAGTTATTTGAAACTTTTGAAAATCATTGGTTTATAAAAGAGATTTCTTATTATTGGTCTCGAGTTTTTAAAAGAATTGATCTAACATCAAGAACTTTAACAACTTTAATAGAAGCTGGTTCATGTTATGCAGGTTTTCTTTGTGAATTAATTTTTTCTGCCGATAGAAGCTATATGGCTGAAGGTAAGTTTGAAGAACTTAATAATAAAGAAGCAAGTATTGTTTTATCTAATTCAAACTTTGGTAGATTTTTAATGTCAAATGATATGTCTAGATTAAACACTAGATTTATTGGATTACCTAATCAATTGCTTCTTACAAAACAAAACCAAAGTAAATATATTTTGGCAAAAGAAGCATATGAATTAGGTTTAATAACATTTATTTTTGACGACATAGATTGGGATGATGAAATAAGGTTGTTTTTAGAAGAAAGAAGTAGTTTTTCTCCTGATTCTATGGTGGGCATGGAGGCAAATTTAAGGTTTCCGGGAAAAGAAACTATGGAAACAAAAATTTTTGGAAGGTTGACTGCGTGGCAAAACTGGATTTTTCAAAGACCAAGCGCAGTAGGAGAAGAAGGTGCTTTAAAAAAATATGGTACTGGAAACAAAGGAATGTATACTAAAGAAAGAACATAAGCGAGGTAAAAATGTTAAGTAGTCAAGTTGAATATGATACAATAATTCCTAACAATGTTAGTTTATCTTCAGATAGAAGAGTTCTTAAAGCTCTTGAAAAATGGCACCCTGGATATATTGACTGGTGGAAAGATCTTGGTCCAGTAGGATTTCAAGATATGTTAGTTTATTTAAGAACAGCAATTAATGTTGATAAAGATGGTTGGGCTACTTTTGATTACGTTAAAATGCCAGAATATAGATGGGGTATTTTACTAGCTCCTCAAAAAGAAGGAAGAACAATTCCATTTGGTGATCATATCGGCGAACCTGTGTGGCAAGAAGTTCCTGGTGAATACAGATCGATGCTAAGAAGATTAATTGTTATCCAAGGTGATACCGAACCTGCTTCAATTGAACAACAGCGATTTTTAGGAAGTACAGCACCATCCTTATATGATATGAGAAATTTATTTCAAGTAAATGTTGAGGAGGGAAGACATTTATGGGCAATGGTATATCTACTTCAAAAATATTTTGGATCTGATGGTAGAGAAGAAGCAAATGAGCTACTTAAGCGACAGTCTGGATCTGAAGATGCACCAAGAATGCTAGGAGCTTTTAATGAATCAACACCAGATTGGCTTTCATTTTTTATGTTTACAGCATTTACAGATAGAGACGGTAAAATGCAATTAGAAGCATTAGCTCAATCTGGGTTCGACCCTCTGTCAAGAACTTGTAGATTCATGCTTACAGAAGAAGCCCATCATATGTTTGTTGGAGAAAATGGTGTAAGAAGAGTCATAAAGAAAACTTGTGAAATGATGAATAAAGCTGGTATTTCAGATCCATTTGATATTGATAAGATAAGACAGTTAGGCGTAATTGATCTACCCACCATCCAAAAAAAAATTAATCTTCATTACTCTTTATCACTAGATCTATTTGGATCAGAAATTTCTACAAATGCTGCTAACACATATACAGCTGGTGTAAAAGGAAGATTTTGGGAAACAAAAATTAAAGATGATCATATTCTTAAAAATGATACCTATCCGATTTTAGAATTTGCTAATCAAAAAATAATTAACAAACAAGCTCCTGCCCTTTTATCACTAAATATGAGATTAAGAGACGACTATACTAAAGATACTGCAGTGAGTATAAAAAGATGGAATAGGACTATTGAAGAGGCAAAGATAAATTTTAACATTAAATTACCTTTTGAGGGTTTTAATAGAAAAATTGGTACTTTTATGAGCGCTCATATATCGCCATCAGGCGATGTTTTGACAGAGGAAAGTTGGAACAAAGAAAGTAATAAATATTTACCAACAAAAGATGATAATTTATTCATTGAGTCACTTATGACACCAGTATCTGAACCTGGAGTTTATGCAGATTGGATAGCGGCTCCAGATCTGGGAATTGACAATAAACCCGGTGACTTCGAATATGTGAAAATCCATGACGCTTGATCTTCACTTTTTTAAAAGATTATTTTAAACCAGATTGCTTTAAAGCTTTTCTTAAGTTATTTATTTCTTTTTCGCTGATTTTCATAAGCGGGGGACGAACAACAGCTTCCTTCATATGTCCTGTTAAAACTAATACTTCTTTCATCCTATTATGCATATCTAAAAATGGTGGTGAATAAAATGCCTGAGCCAAAGGAAATATTTGATCATTTATTTTTTGGGCTTCTTGTAAATCTTTCTTCTGAATTGCTCTGAATAAAGCAACTTGAAAGTTTGCTATCACACTACCTGCTCCAGACAAAAGACCTTTTGCACCCATAACAAGCGAAGACATTAACCAAGAACTATGAGTAGTTAGAACATTCACCGGATTAGATAAGTTTTGAAATGTTTTTATATGTTTTTCATGTAGCATAGGGTCATTTGACCAGTCTTTTATTGCTTTTATTGTAGGCACTATCTCAAATAATTTTAATAATGTTTCAAATGGATAAGTTAAGTTGCCAGAAGATGGATAATTAAAGCATATCAAGGGTAAATCTGTCACATCAGCAATTCTTTTAAAATGCTCAAGAGCCATTTCTGGCCTTAGATGCCCTCCCATAGACATACTTTGTGGAGGAAAACAGAGTAAAGCAGAAGCTCCATTTTCTTGAGACATTTTAGCAATTTTAGCTGCTTCTATACTACCATCTGCATATACACCATTTATTATTGGAATAATGTCGCCAATTTCATCAAGTGAAAAATTCAATATTCTTTTTTGTTCTTCAAAATTACATGCATGCACTTCAGATGAGTGTCCGTTAATGGTGAGAGCAGATATTCCGTCAGTTAATGCACAAGTTTTTATGTGCTTTCTACTAGATTTTTCGTCAATTTGAAAATCTTTGTCAAAAGCTAACAATGTAGCTGGTATAACACCTTCTAATTTTATTTTATTTGAATGAGACATTTAAATCCCTATAAAAAATTTATTTTTATTTAATATAAAATACATTATCATTTAAAATAATTTTTTAAACATATTAAAATAAGAGATTAAAAAATGGTAATTATTGAAAGTCCATCAGAAATTAAAAAATTCATCGACAAACCATTAACTCCAAGTGAGTGGTATGACGTTACTCAAGATAAAATTAACAAATTTGCAGACTCAACATCAGATCACCAATGGATCCATATAGATGAAGAAAGAGCTAAAAAAGAAATGCCTGATGGAAAAACTATAGCACATGGTTATTTCATGGTATCTCTACTTCCAAAACTTGCAGCGCAAAATGCAGAAATCAGAAATACTTCTAGAACATTAAATTATGGTTCTGATAAAGTAAGATTTATTAATATGGTTAAGGTAGGTTCACAAGTTAGATTAAATAGAACTATTATATCGTGTGAGAAAATGAATAACGGTGGTTTTAGAGTAGTCAATAAATGCGAATTAGAAATTAAAGATGAAGATAAACCAGCTTTTATTGCTGAGACAATTTCTTTAGTTTTTCCTTGAAAAAAGCAAAAGGAACAAAAATGAAAGCTATTGTTTGTAATAATTTTGGACCCATCCAAGATATTGAATATAAAGAAGTAGATCAACCAAAACTTGACGATGATAGTGTAATTATAGATGTAAAATCTGTTGGTGTAAATTTTCCTGACGGCCTATTAGTTCAAGGAAAATATCAGTTAAAACCTGAAACACCCTTTATACCTGGAATGGAAGTTTCAGGTGAAATAATGAAAACAGGTCAGCACGTATCAAATTTTAAAATTGGTGATAGAGTGACTGCATTATCACAATTAAACGGGTATGCTGAACAAACTGCAGTTAAAGAGAGTTCTGTATTCAAAATACCTGAAAACATGTCATTTGATGATTCATGCGCTTTATTATGTGCATATGGTACTTCCCATTATGCTCTAAAACAAAGAGGCAGACTTCAGAAAGGAGAATTACTTGTAGTTTTAGGAGCGTCTGGTTCTACCGGATTAGCCGCAATACAAATTGGCAAAATTATGGGCGCTAAAGTGATTGCTGTAGCGTCTAATGATGAAAAACAAAAAATAGCTAAAGACAATGGAGCAGATATATCTATTGGATACGATAATTTAAAAGAAGAGTTGAAAACTATTTCAGATGGTAAAGGTGTTGATGTTATATTTGATCCTGTAGGAGGAGATATTTTTGAAACTGTAGCAAGAACTATGGCTAGAAACGGTAGGCTATTAGTCATTGGGTTTGCTTCAGGTACTATCCCAAAATTAGCGGTTAACTTAGCTCTTGTTAAAGAATTTAGTGTTGTAGGTGTTTTTTGGGGTGCTTTTACCAGAGGAGAACCTGAAAGGTACAAAGAAAATATGATTGAGCTTTTTCATTGGTATGAAAATAAATTAATTAAACCTCTTGTAGAAGAAAAATTTCCTTTGTCAGAAGCTAGTATGGTTTTAGAAAAAATTCTTTCCCGAGGAGCCAAAGGTAAAATAATATTAAAGCCATAATCATGTATAATTAATTTATTTAAATTATGATTCTATTATTCCTTTTTTAGAAACATTCCAAAAAAATGGGAAATAAAAAACAAAACTGCACTAACTACTACTATTGATGGTCCGGATGGCGCATCAATTTCTACTGATAGATAAATACCTAAAATTACTGATATAATTCCCAATAGGGTTGCAACAATAGCCATCATTTCTGGGGAATTTACCAACCTCCTAGATGTTGCCGCAGGTATTATCAACATTGCTGTTATCAAAAGTAATCCAATAATTTGAATTGATACTGCAACAACGATTGTAAGAATTGAAGTTAAAAGTAGATTTATAAACAAAGGGTTTACCCCTTCAGCTTTTGCCAGATCCTCATCGATAGTGACTAAAAGTAATGATGACCAATTTAAACAAATAATTATTACTACAAATAATACTGCTAAATACATACCCCAGAGATCATTCTGTGTTACAGCTAGAATATCACCAAACAAGAAAGCATGAACGTCGATTTTAATTCTATTCATTGAAATAACTATAATACCAATTGAAAGAGCTAGATGAGCCAATACACCTAATAAAGTATCAGAGGATAAAAGTTTACTTTGTTGTAACCATAAAAATAGAATACCAAACAATAAACATGTAAACACTATACCTAAATTAATGCCTACACCCATTAAAATACCTAATCCTACTCCAAGCAAAGAGCTGTGCGCTATTGATTCACCATAATAAGACATTCTTCTCCATACAACGAAACAACCTACTAGGCCTGATATCATAGCAACTGCCAACCCTGCTAAAATACCTCTAATAATAAAAGGATCAGTTATTTTCTTCTCCAATGATAAAATTCTGATTATTATGATTATGTCTACTATCAGAGTGTTGGTAGACAGCCATCATGTTTGCCATATCTTTTCCAAACATTGAAATAAATTCTGGATCTTTTGTAATTTGCTGAGGTTTACCTGAACAACATATGTGATTGGAAAGACATAGTACCCTCTTAGTAGAAACCATCACAAGATGTAAATCATGAGATACCATCAAAATACTAAGGTTTCTTTTTTTATAAATAGATTGCAAGAGTTTGTAGAAGTTCATTTGACCTGAAATATCTAAGTTCTGAGCTGGTTCGTCTAGAATCAACAAATCTGGATTATTTAGTAGACTTCTAGCCAACAGAACTCTTTGCATTTCCCCACCAGATAAAATTGATAATTGTTTATCAATGATTTTATCTATCTGAGTTTCTAAAATAACTTGTTGAAATGAGATTTTATCAAATTTTTTTCGAACTGTTATAAAGCTTTTAACATTTATAGGTATTGTATTTATAACTTTAATACTTTGAGGCATATAACCTATTTTCAAACCTTTCTTTCTATTAATTTCTCCAAATTCAGGTTTATAAAAGCCCATAAGGCATTTTAGAAGCATTGTTTTACCAGCACCATTTGGGCCAATTATAGAAACAAAATCATTTTTATTTATCTGAATATCAATATTTTTTAAAATAGATTTTTGATTTTTTATGACGCTAATGTTTTTAGCAGATATGAGTGCATTTATTGATTTCATTTTTGAATACAACCATGACAATGGCCTTCAATTTCTAAAGTTGTGTTACTTACTATGAAATCTCTTTTGTTAGCTGTTTTAAATATATTGTCGGTTAAATTTTTATCGCAACACTCTTGATAGATATTACATATTTTACAAATAAGAAAATAACATTCTTTATGAACCTTCGGATGGAAACAACCAACATATGAATTAATAGAATTTAATTTATGTATAAAACCATTTTCTATTAAAAAATCTATTGCCCTATAAATTGTAGGTGGGTGAGCTCTTTTTCCTGTAACTTCGGTAAAAACATCTAATATTTCATAAGCTTTTATGGGTTTCTTATACTTTATAATTATTTCAAATATTTTTTGGCGTATTTCTGTAAATACTAAACTATTTAATTCACAAATTTCAAAGACTTTTGCGATAGAATCTTGTACTTCTTTTGTATTTTTTAAATTAAATTTCATAATTAACCATACAACATTAAACTTGACATTCATAGCTAAGTATAGTGTTATGTTATAACATTTCAATAAAAATTTTAAAGGACCTCTAATGATCAAGTTTTTTTCTATTTTAGCTTTATTTATTTGTACAGGTGTTAATGTTTTTGCAACGGAAACAACGGGAGTAATTTCAACTATACAGCCAATAAATTCTCTAGTAAGTGCCGTAATTGGCAATACGGGAAAAAGTATAACAATTATACCATCGGAACAATCACCACATGATTTTAAATTAAAACCTTCGGACGTAAAAGTTTTACAAAATGGTAATATAATCTTTTATGTTTCAAACCATTTAGAGAGTAGTATTACAAAAGTTTTTAAAAATTTACCTAAAAATATTAAGTTAATAAACCTGATGGAAGAATCAGGTGTTAATCATTTAGCTATCCGTGATAATGATGCATGGGAACGTCATGACCATCACGGCCATGATGATCACGATGACCATGATAAACATGGTAAAAAACATGATGATCATGACGACCATGATAAACACGGTAAAAAACATGATGATCATGACGACCATGATAAACATGGTAAAAAACATGATGATCATGATGACCATGAAAAAGAAGACGACGTGCATGTTTGGTTAAGCCCAGACAATGCAATAAAAATCGTACAAAAAGTTAATAAAGTCTTAAGTCTTTATTTTCCAGAAAACTCAAAAATATATAATGATAATACAACCAAATTTATTGATAAAATTAGAAATTTAAAAATGGAATTGGTAAAAGAATTGTCACCTATTAAGAATAAACCTTACATAGTTTTTCATGACGCTTACCAGTATTTTGAAAAAACTTTTGAGTTAAATGCAGTTGGGTCTGTTGCCCTTGAAGGAGACATAGCATCATCCCCCAAGCAAATTTCTTTCATAAAAGACAAAATTGTTAAATCCATGGCTTTGTGCGTATTTCAAGAACCACAGTTTGACAGCAAATTAGTTAAGATAGTTGTTGAAGGAACTGATGCTAAAATAGGAACACTAGACCCTCTTGGAGTTAACATTTCTGAAAATAAAGATTTTTATTTACAACTCATTACGAACATGGCTAAAAGTTTGAAAGAATGTTTAGGATAATGATTTAAAATGTTAATTTGTGAAAATCTTTCATTTTCTATAGATGGTCATAAGTTATTTTCAAATATAAATCTTAATATTGAAAATCAGAAGGATCTTTTAATCACGGGTCCTTCTGGTATTGGTAAGACAACTTTACTAAGTATATTATGTGGTCTTCAAAAACCTACTGAAGGTAAAGTTTTATATGATGACATTAATCTCTATAATTTAGTTGAGAATAAAATTGATTATTTTAGAGGTGACAAGCTTGGAATTGTTTTTCAAAATTTTAATTTAATTAATGCATTTACTATTAAACAAAACCTAGAACTTGGTAAGACAACCCAAGGTTCTGGAGATAAAAATCTCTATGATCTATTACAAAGAGTTGGACTAGCTGACAAATCACACATAAAAGTATCAAAATTAAGTGTTGGAGAAAAACAAAGACTTGCAGTTGCCAGAGCTTTTATAGGTAACCCCAAATGGATTTTTTGTGACGAACCTACTTCATCTCTTGATGATAAAAATGCTGAAATAATTTCTCAATTTATTAAAGATGAAAGTGCACGATGTAAAGCATCCTTGATTCTTATTACTCATGATAAACGTGTGCAGTCTATTCTTAATTTTTCTCAAACCTTGATATTAGGAGAAGAGTTATAAATATATTTTCAATTTCATATCTTTATTTAAAGTCTAATCCGTTAAATTTTTTGCTCAGCATGTTTTTAATGATAGTGGGGATGACAATAATAACTGTGTCTATTTTAGTAACCCAGATTACTAAAAATACCTTTAACAAAAACAACCCAAATTTAGACGTTGTTGTTGGAGCTAAAGGAAGCCCTCTTCAGCTAATTTTATCTACGATTCATCATATCGATATTCCTACTGGTAATATAAGTTATAAAAATGCTTTAAATATAATTAAACACCCTGCTATTAGGAGCGGTACCCCAATTTCACTAGGTGACAATTTTCAGAACTTCAGGATAGTAGGCACAAGTAAAAATATCCTCAAATTATACAATGCAAATCTTAAAGTAGGTAAAGTATGGGAAAAACCTATGCAATCTATAATTGGTTATAATGTAGCTAATTACACACAATTAAAGATGAATAAATTTTTTGTAGGTTCACACGGCCTGATTGATACTGGTGATGTACATGCCGAACAACCATATAAGGTAGTTGGAATTTTAAATAAAACAGGCACGATATTGGACAACCTAATTCTAACAAGTTTAGATAGTGTTTGGCGTCTTCATTCTAATGAGACTAATTCTAAAACTGTTAATAGTAACTCTAAATTAGAAGTTACAGCATTATTATTAAAATATAAAAATAAGAGTTCAGTTTTTTCTTTTCCTCGATTAATTAATAAAAATACGAATATGCAAGCTGCTAGTCCTAGTTATGAAATTTCGAAATTATTTAAATTAACTGGTGATGCACACATGATTGTTAACTACTTAAGTATACTAATAATATCTCTATCATTTATTGGGATACTCTTTTCGCTCCTAAATAATATAAATGATCGTAAATATGATTTAGCAATTTTAAGAACTCTTGGGTTTACAAAAAGGAGAGTTTTTTCATTAATTTTAATTGAAGGCATGTCAATATCTCTGTTAGGAAGTATTTTTGGTATAATAATTGGATGCACAACCTATATTAGTATTCAACACTTTTCCTTGATTGGAAGAAATATGATATCACTACAATTTGATTTTGTTTTTAATTTGTTCGCTGTATGGTTAATAGTAATGGTTGCTTCTTTTCTAACTTGTCTTATACCTTGTATCAAAGTATATAAACAAAATATCAGATCAATTTTACTTAATAGTTAAAACTTTATTTTTAAGGAAATAGAGTAAATTATGAAAAACATTACTTCATCAAAAATTACTTTTTTTTTAATAATTATATTTTCACTGTTTTCTTTAAATGCATTAAGCTTTGAAAAATTTAATCTTAATGAAATTGATCCTGATGAAAATATAATTGTTGAAGATTTATATGAACCATTGAAGGTCACAGGGGATGCTTTACCTTGGCAACTATTTTCTCAAACTAAAGAAATAGAAGATTGTACTATTGATAAAGACGGGTTTGATTACTGTCTTATAAAACCGGAATATAATCAAAAAATTAAACTATATAATGGCAAAGTAGTTACTTTAATGGGCTATATGTTTCCTCTAGAACAATCTGAAAAACAAAAGAATTTTCTTTTAGGTCCCTATCCTTTAAGTTGTCCCTTTCATTATCACGTAGGCCCTTCGCAAGTTATTGAGATCAATTCAGATCAAGCTATTGATTTTTCATTTGATCCTGTAACAGTTAAGGGTGAATTAAAAGTGAAATTTAATAAAGAAACTGGAATATTTTATTATTTAGAACTTAAAGCTTCTTAAATTATATAGTTTCAGCGGTTCCCCATATATTTGTCACTTGACTAGACAGAACTCCACCGTTGCCGTGCGCAACTGATAGTTTAGCATTATCAATCCATCCTCCGTCTAACCTTGTTCCTACATTGTCTCCAGAAGAGTTTCTTAATTGCCTTAGAGCTTCAAGTGTTACAAAAAGACCATACATTCCAGGATGAACGCAAGAAAGCCCTCCTCCATTAGTATTTACCCTTAACTTACCAGATGGGCCTATATTATTATTCTTTACTAAGTCTCTAGCTTCACCTTTTTTACAAAATCCTAAATCTTCTAAAAATAATAATGTATTGATTGTAAATGCATCATAAAGTTGAACTGTATCCATATCACCAGGTAAATAACCTGACATTTCAAAAGCTCTTCTACCACTATCTATTGCCGATGTTCTAACTAAGTCTGGCATTTCTGAAACCATTCGATGATGATGCTCCATTGCTGCACCTAACATATATATAGGAGTGTTTTTTGTATCTTTTGCTCTGTCAGCGCGTGTCATTACAATTGCTGCCCCACCATCCGTCACAAGACAGCAATCAAGTTTTCCAAGTGGGTCTACTATTGGCCTTGCACTTAAGACATCATTTACAGTCAAAGGACCATCATTATGTGTATAGGCTCTAGGATTTAAAAGCGCCCAATCTCTGGCAGAAACAGCTATGTTTGCCAGATCTTCTCTAGTAGCTCCAAACTCGTACATATATCTTTTAGCAGCCAGAGCATAAGCAGTAACTGGCATTCTTGGATCATATTGAGCTTCATAAGGCATTGCTTCAGAAATAGTTTTAAATCCACCAATACTTTTTTGATTCGAACCATAGGCAATCACAGCTACATTTATCAATCCTGCATCAAGAGCCATTGCAGCTGTTAAAATGTGAGATAAAAAACTAGAGCCCCCAATTTGTGATCCGTCTGCAAATTTTGGCTTTATTCCGAGATATTCTGACAATGACATCGCTGCCATAGAATGGAAAGCTGTAGCTGCAAAAACTCCATCAACTTCGCTTAATTTTATGCCAGCATCATCGAGCGCATCATGAACGGAGTTAGCCATAATTTCCATGGCACTCCAACCTGCTGCTATACCACAACCACTTTCAGCCAAACCAACAACAGCAGTTTTACCTCTTAATTTATTTATGTCATTTTTAGTCATACTACTCACCTTCACAATACATCAAATATAATTGCTGGTTCCCCTTTTAAAGAGGAAATTCTAGCTTTTACTTTTTGACCAATTTCAACTTTATCTGGATCTATACCTTCAACTCTTGCCATCATTCTTGGGCCTTCATCAAGTGTAATTAATGATAAATTAAAATCCCCACCCTTCTCCGGCAATCTCCTATTACATGTAGTACTATGAACGACACCATTACCTGATGCCTCTAACCACTCTAAGTCTCTTTCGCCACTTCCTGGAAAAGCAACTCTTGGATGGAAGAAAAATTTATTCAAACTTTTACTTTTCTGAATCATAAATTTACCTTCAGATAAATATTTTTTGAATTGTTGTTCTGGTCCCAATGAACCTTTTAAAATTTCTGGCATATTTTCTCCTTGGATTAAATTTATTTAGTTACAATTAAGGCATCAAGAGCTATCACTTGTTTATTACTTACAAGAACCGGATTCATTTCAACTTGATCAATTTGATTAGAGTTTGCAGCTATAAAATTAGATAAGTTAACAATAATCTCTTTTAAAGCTTCTATATCAATCGATGACTGTCCTCTAGCACCATAAAATAAGTCTTTACCTTGAAGAGACAATATCATTTTTTCAGCTTTTTTATGAGATATAGGAGCTTCAGCAAAGGCAATATCTTTCATTACTTCTGCATATATACCACCAAGACCAAACATAACTATAGGACCAAATACAGGATCAATTTTGGCACCTAATATACATTCAATTCCACCTTTAACCATTGGAGAAACCATAACTCCGTCAACAACAGCGTTAGGTGCATTGTTTTTTATATTTAAATAAATTTCTTCATAAGACTTGATTGCATTATCAATATTTCCAATATTTAATTTCACTCCTCCAACATCTGTTTTATGCTGAATGTCTGGAGAAACAATTTTCATAACATATTTATTGTTATCTTCATTGAAAATAGATTTTAATTCATCTTTATTCCTAACTAACGAAGATGTAACAATAGGCAATCCAAAATTTCTGAGAATTTGACTACAATCAACTTCATTTAACTTTTTCTTTGGAATTTGAACTACAAAGTCTTTTTTATTAAAATCATTAACAACATGCTTATCTTTAAATTGTTCTCCAAAGAACATTAAAGCAGACATTGCTACAACAGCTCTAGTTGGGTCTTCTATACAAAGAAAGCCTGCATTTTCATATGTTTTTACAATATCCTCATTGGCAACCATACAATTAATAAAAAGTTTATCTTCATAACCTTTCATAGCTTTTTTCAATGATACAAGTAATGGCTTTGATAAAATAGGTGAACCTGGAACCGTAGTCCAAAAACCAATCAAAGCATCGTAACCACCTCTAGATAACATCAGGTCAGTAAATTTTGGAACAATAGATAAGTCATTAAAAAATTGAGCTGTAACATCAACAGGGTTCATTGGAGAAGCAAAAGGAACTAACTTCTTCAACTCATCTTGAGTGTCTTGAGGCATAGGCCCGACCGTTAAACCTTCATCAGCCGCAGCATCTGCAATTAACACTCCTCCACCTCCAGAGATTGTTACAACTCCTAAATTTTTTCCCGTTGGAAAAGTTTTTGCTCTGGTTGCATAAGCAATATCTAGCATTTCTTCAGTACTTTTGACTCTATAAGCCCCGTGAGCTCTCAAAACTTCATCATAAATAACGTCTTCTCCAGCTAATGAAGCAGTATGCGAATTTGCAGCAGCTGCACCAACTTCAGATCTTCCAACTTTCATAAATATAACAGGTTTTTTTTCAGACCTTGCAGCATCTAAAGCTTTTGTAAATTGCTCTCCATCCTTAACGCTTTCAGCATAAGCCATTATTGTATGAACTTCTGGATCTTCAGCCATCATTTGAATTGTTTCGCCAACTGATAAGTCAGCTTCATTACCAGTTGTCATCCAATATCTAATACCAAGTCCTCTTTCATGGGCAACCATATAAATGTGACTGCCATATGCTCCCGATTGGCTAGCAATTGCAATATCTCCTGGTATAGGAGTTGTTCTATTTACTGTGGTAGTAAAAGTAGGAAAAAAGTTATTTGCTGAATTGAAAAGCCCTAAACAATTTGGTCCAATTACCCTTAAACGACTATCTTGGCTAATTTTCTTAATTTCGTTTTGAAAAACTTCACCTTGACCACCTATTTCAGAAAATCCAGAGGAAAATATTAATGCAGTTTTAGCTTTTTTAATGACCGCCTGCTCTAAGACAGTAACAACTAATTTAGATGGTACTGCCACTAGAATAAAATCAAGATCATCTTTAACATCGAGTAAAGAAGGATATGCCTTCATTCCTTGCACGTGATCTCTATTAGGGTTAATTGGATAAATATCACCTGAAAATTTTTTTTCAATCATGTTGGATAAAGGGCGTCCTCCGATTCTAGTTTTATCATCAGATGCGCCTACAATTGCTATTGATTTTGGCGACATTATTTCTTTTAAAGTTGTCATTTTTAACCCTTAATTTAATGGACAAGTATAAAACAGTGTATAATCTACATTAATTAATAAACTTGTTAAATGAAACAGTTAATATTTTAAAAAGATAGTTTAAATAAATAAAATGCCACGAATTTTAGTTTTAAGTTGTTTTGTACAAATGGTTTCCATGACTGGGTTTGCGGTATGGCCTATCTATTTAGTAGAACTTCAATCGCAATGGAACTTATCTAACAGTGAAGCGGGATGGATCAGTGGATCTTTCTATATTGGGTACGTAATAGCAACACCATTTTTAGTTAGTATGACAGACACTTTTGATTCAAGAAAACTATATTGTTTTTCTTCACTTCTTGGATGCTCTGGGTTATTACTATTTTCTTTTTTTGCAAGTAATGCACTTAATGCATCCATATGTTGGTCACTTGTAGGAGCTGGTCTTGCTGGTACTTATATGCCTGGATTACAAATTCTTAACTCTAGACTTAATAAGATCTCCAGAGAAAAATACGTAGCTGTTTACACTTCTTTTTTTGGATTAGGTGTTGCATTCTCATTCTCACTTTTTGGTATTTTAAAGAGTTATCAAATATCTTGGGAACATGCTTTTTTATTCGCATCCGTAATTCTTTTCTTATGTGCATTTCCTTTATTATTATTTTCTGGAAAAGAGATTGAAGAAATAAATAAAAAACCTTATCAAGGAATAATTAAAGTAATAGTTCCAATATTTGGCACATTTAAAAATAAAAAAGCATTACCATTCATACTTGGTTATGGAGGGCATACTTATGAACTATTTGGCTTTAGAAGTTGGACCTTTCCTTGTATCTTATTTTTGTCAAATCATTTCAATAATTCAGTAAGCGACGCATTCATAGCTAATTGTATCGGTTTAATGGGTTTTCTTGGTATTTTTGCATCTATTTATGGAGCTAAGTACTGTATTGGAAAAGATAGAGCTAAAATAGTAAGTAATATGGGACTAATATGTTTTATAGGTTCAATTTTAACGGCTATCTCATTTTGGTTTAGTTTTTGGTTAGCTCTTTTAATGTTGTTAATATATAATGCTCTCATAGTACTAGATTCAGGTTCACTAACAACTGGTGCAGTTGTGAACGGTAAACCTGAAGATAGAGGAGTAAGGTTAGCTCTTCATTCTATGGTTGGTTTCTTCGGAGGGGCTTTGGGGGGACCTATTATAGGATTTATTTTGGATAATTTTGGAGGGCAGACGAGTCATCTAGCATGGTTTTTATCTTTCACATTTTTAGGTTTAGGATCCTTATTTTCAACTTTAATTTTCAAATATTACAATTCAAAGTATCGAATATAATTTCAACATGTTAAAGACAGCATTAATTTATTTTTTCTTAAAGGAGAAACTTTTATGAATACAAAGATTTTACTTAATGAGCGCCCACATGGGGAACCCACTCTACAAAACTTTAAAACAGTTAAAGAAGATATCAGGGAACCAAATGATGGGGAGGTTCTTTTAAAAACAATATATATGTCGTTAGATCCTTATATGCGTGGAAGAATGAATGACGCTAAAAGCTATGCTAAGGCAGTAGAAATTGGTGATGTTATGGAAGCTGGAGCCTTAAGCCAAGTTATTAAAAGTAAGTCTAATGATTTTAAAGAGGGTGATTTTGTAGAAGGTAGAACTGGATGGCAAGATAACCCAACTGTTGATGCAAAAGAACTAAGAAAAATTGACCCTACTATGGCTCCATTATCAACATCAATTGGTGTCTTGGGTATGCCTGGCACTACTGCTTATGTTGGCATGCATAATTTTGCTAAGCCTCAAAAAGGTGAAACAATTGTTGTTTCAGCAGCTTCTGGAGCAGTAGGATCTACAGTTGGACAAATTGGAAAAATTTATGGTTGCAGAGTTGTAGGCGTAGCAGGTTCAGAAGAAAAATGTAATTTCACTAAATCTGAATTGGGATTTGATGAATGTGTAAATTATAAAGATCCTGATTTTAAAGACAAACTTAAATCAGCATGTCCTAACGGAGTAGATATATATTGGGAAAATGTTGGAGGAATAACATTTGAAGCTGTAATGCCACTATTGAATGATTACGCAAGAATTCCAGTTTGTGGACTAATTTCTTTATACAATGCGACAAGTTTACCAGAAGGAAAAGATAGATTACCACTCTTATTCAGACAAGTGTTGACACAAAGAATGATGATAAAAGGCTTTATTGTCTTTAACCATTACGATCAAAGAGAAGAATCGATTATTGCTTTATCAAAATGGATACAAGAAGGCAAAATCAAGTATAAAGAAGATTTTGTTGACGGCCTTGAGAATGCCCCCAATGCGTTCATAGGTTTATTAAATGGTAAAAACTTTGGAAAATTAGTGATTAAAGTTAATCCAGATCCAACAATCTAAATAGTTATTTTGATAGCCTTAATTTAGGCTATCAAAATTTTTATTGTTATCTACTAAATCTATTAATAATTGTGGTGGAGACCAGAACCTACTATCTGCTTCAGAAAATTTCTGAATATTTAATAATATTTTATCCAAACCAATCATGTCTGCATATTTCATAGGTCCTCCTCTCCATTTAGGAAACCCATAACCATTGGTATAGACTACGTCTATATCTGATGGCCTTACGGCAATTTTTTCTTGTAAAATTTTTGTTCCTTCATACACCATTGCCGCAATATATCTATCTAATATTTCTTGATCTGAAAAAGTCTTTGGAATTATACCAGATCTTTGTCTTTCTGAACTACAAATAACTTCAATTTCAGGATTTGGAGTTAAAAAATCAATACCTTCACCATAAAGGTAATAACCTTTAGAGGTTTTTTGTCCAAACCATCCATTTTCACAAACTCTATCAGCTATTTCAACATACCTATCATCTTTATGTCGAAAAGGTGCTTTTCGCTTTCTAGTTGCCCAGCCAATGTCTCCTCCAGCAAGGTCAATCACTTGAAAAACACCCATTGCACATCCAAATTCTCTTAACACTTTATCAACATGGAATGGACTAGCTCCATCTTCTACCATGTGATAAGTACCAACAAGGTATTTGGAAAGAATTCTATTACCTATAAACCCATCACATACTCCAGAACGAACAGGAACTTTCTTCATTTTTTTTGCAAGCATAAAGGCTGTAGCAACAGTATCTTCAGAGGTTTTATCAGCTACAACAACTTCTAATAATTTCATTATGTTTGCAGGCGAAAAGAAATGAAGGCCTATAACTCTTGATGGATTATCTACAACAGTTGAAATTTCATTAACGTCTAAATAACTTGTGTTTGATGCTAAAATACAATTTTTACTACAAATTTCATTTAATTTAATAAAAACTTCTTTTTTAACTTCCATGTTCTCAAAAACAGCTTCAATTATTAAATCTCTATTATTAAGCTCTTTCATATCAATGGTAGCAGAAAAAAGTTTCATTATTTGTTGTTTTTGATCTGATGTAATTCTTCCTAATTTAACATTTCTTTCATATGTAGAATTTATTTTTTCTAAAGCCTTATCAATTGCACCTTGATTCTGCTCTATCATAATAACGTTATAACCTGCATTCATAGCAGCCATGGAAATTCCTGTACCCATTGTACCACCGCCGATAATACCAATATTTTTAAGTTCTACTGGCTTACCACTTGCTAATTCAGGTATTTTTGTTATAGCCCTCTCTGAAAAGAATGAATGGATTAAGCCTTCTCTTTGAGTGCTTTTAATACATTCTGTGAATAACCTTCTTTCATTCTTTATTGCTCCAGGAAAGTCTAGACTAAGACCTTCATCAACAGATTTTATGATAGCATGAGGTGAGAATAGATTTTTATATTTTTTTAATGCCTCAGACTTAAACTTAATTATAACACTTTTTATCTCTTCTATATTTTTTATTTTCTTATCAATTTTAGAAGTAGGTCTGATCTTTGCCCCTTCTTTTATTAATTTTTTAGCATACGCTATTCCATTATCTATACTTTTATTGTCTTGAGCAATTTCGTCTACTATACCGTTTTCAAAAGCTTCTCTTACAGGAACATGCTTTCCTGTTAACATCATATCTAAAGCCATTGAAACACCACAAAGTCTTGGCAATCTTTGTGTCCCTCCAGCACCAGGCAAGATACCCAACAAAACCTCAGGTAACCCAACTTTAGTATTTGGTGCTGCAATTCTGTAGTGAGCAGACATAGCTACTTCTAAACCACCTCCCAATGGAGTGCCGTGAAGAGATGCTACAACAACTTTGTCTAAACTTTCTATTTTATCACAAATTTCACTCAAAATTGGTGCATCAATGTCTTTACCAAACTCTTTAATATCAGCACCTGCAAGAAAAGTTCTTTCAGGTGCAGTTATTACTATTGCTTTAACAGATTTCTCTAAAGCTAGCGTTTCAATAGTTTGAAGTAACTCAATCCTTACAGCTGCGCTAATAGCATTAACTGGAGGATTAGAAATTTGAATTAAAGCTATATCGTCTGATATACTATATTTAACAACTGTCATTTTTCTCTCTTTATATTAATTTATTTTTAGCTTCTATATACTCATCATTAATTCTTTTAACTAGATCACTTGTCGGCAAAATACTTTTCACCGCAGATATACCCTGACCTGATCCCCAGATCTCTTTCCAACTTTTGGGCTTTGAAGCACCAGAACTAAAATTCATTTTACTGGAATCACTAACCTCTAGATTATTTGGATCTAGACCTTGTGCTTCTATAGAACCCTTTAAATAATTTCCGTGAACTCCTGTAAAAAGATTAGTATATACTATATCGTCTGCCGAAGATTGAGTAATCATCTCTTTATACCTCTGGTCAGCGTTAGCTTCATCAGTTGCAATAAACGCAGACCCAATGTAAGCCAAATCTGCACCCATAGCTTGGGCAGCTAAAACAGCTCCACCGTTAGCTATTGATCCTGATAACAATAGAGGTCCATCAAACCATTCACGAATTTCCTGAATTAAAGCAAAAGGTGATAAAGTTCCTGCATGACCACCCGCACCTGCTGCTACAGCGACTAAGCCATCAGCACCTTTTTCAATAGCTTTTTTAGCAAAGAAATTGTTAATTATATCATGCAAAACAATACCATTTGCTTGGTGTGCTACTTGATTAACTTCTGGCCGCGCTCCAAGAGATGTTATCCATACAGGAGCTTTCCACTTAGCACAGATATCAATATCTTGTTCCAACCTAACATTGGATTTATGTACTATATGATTAACAGCATAGGGCGCAGCCGGACTATCTGGATTTTTTTGATTATATCTATCTAATTCTTCATTAATTTTTTTGAGCCAAATTTCTAGCATATTTGGTTCACCTTCTCCCTCCCTTGCATTCAGGCATGGAAATGACCCGATAATACCTGCTTTACATTGAGCAATTACAAGCTCTGGATTTGAAATTATAAAAAGTGGAGATCCTATAACTGGAATTTTTAACTTATCTAGAGGTGGAAGCAGTGACAATATGGGCTCCTGTAGAATATAATATGATTGGATTTTAATATTTAACACTCAAATCATTAAATCATCAATAAATTTAATTACATTTTTTTGTTTTTTTACTATAATTCAAAGATAAGTTTAGTGGAGATTAAATATGTATTTAAATGATGCACAATTAAAAAAATTTGACGAAGATGGCTATTTATTTTTTCCTGAAATGTTCAGTTCTGATGAAGCTTCCTTATTAAAAGATGAGGCTGACAAAGTATATTTAGAAGATAGAAAAGAAGTTTGGAAAGAGAGTTCTGGAGTCGCCAGAACAGCATTTGCCGCTCACAAATACAATGAAGCCTTTGGTAGATTAGGAGCTCATCCCAGATTAATTGAACCTGTATCGCAAGTGTTAGATGGAGACATTTATATGCATCAGTTTAAGTTAAATGCAAAAGCTGCATTTGATGGAGCTGTTTGGCAGTGGCATCAAGATTATGGTACTTGGAAAAGAGATGACGGGATGCCTGAACCAAGAGCAATGAATATAGCTGTCTTTTTAGATGATGTAACTGCTGCAAATGGTCCATTATTATTTATCCCAGGAAGTCACAAGGTTGGAGTTATAGATGCAGGACATGACTTAAAAACAACCAGTTATCCTCTTTGGACTTTAGATAACGATAAAGTATTAGAATTAGCTAAAAGAGGCGGTTGTGTAGCTCCAACTGGTCCAGCAGGAAGCATGTTAATGTTTTCTTCATTACTTGTTCATGCAAGTCCACCAAATATTTCTCCTTTTGGAAGAACCATTGTTTACCTCTCTTTATGTCATGTAAATAATCATATCCGCGAGTTTAAAAGAGAGGAATGGATTGCACATAGAGATTTCACACCAATTTCTAAACTTAATGATAATTGTTTGAATGAATTAGTTAATCAAAGAGTTACAGCCGCAGAATAACTACTATTTCTTCAAACAAGGAAACATAAATTGTTATCTATTAGTTCTGTATCAAATTTTAGGGATGTTGCAATAGGTCCTAAAATGAAAAAAAATTTATTGTTTAGATGTGCTAAATTAAGCACTTTAAATAATGAGGATATTGTTAAATTAGAAAACATAAAACCATATGCTATAATTGATTTTAGAGATCCTAAAGAAATAAAAAAAGCTCCAGATAATTTATCAGACAATTTATTTAGAAAATATGTAAGCCTCCCTATTTCAGCTAACACTCTTAATAGAATGGTTGCTGAAAAAAATATTCAAGGTGATAATAGGTTAACATATGAAAAGGTAATGGAAGAAAGTTATAAATTATATTTGAATAATCATAAACATGTCTGGAAAGAATTTATCAACATACTACTCAACTCAAATTCAAATCCTATAATTTTTCATTGTTCAGCAGGAAAAGATAGAACTGGTATAGCTAGTTATATTATTCAAAATTTATTAAATAGCTCTATCGAATTGATTTATGAAAACTATTTACTTTCCAATCAATTGTTGTCTTCAATAGCAGCTACAGCCGAACAGACAACTTCTTCAAAAAATGACGATCTTAAGATTACAAATGTAATGCTAAAAGCCTTAGGAAAAGTACAAAAATCTTATTTAAATTCAGCTATTTATGAAATAAAAGAAAAATACCAAACTTTAGAAATGTACATTTTTCATGAACTTGGATTTAATGAAAATGATATTAAAAAATTAATAAAACTTTATTCTAATTAACAGGTAAAAGTATGTTTTTGCAAAACGCTATATTAAAAAGAATGCATGATAAAAATCCAGTAAAAGTAGCTTTAATTGGTGCTGGTAAATTTGGCTCTATGTTTTTAAGCCAAGTGCCAAGCACAAATGGCTTAGAAGTCTCTGTTATTGCTGATCTTAAGCCTGAAAACGCTATTAAAGCATGTAAAAATGTAGGTTGGAATGATGATTTAATTAAGAAAACTAAGTTTGTCGACCAAGGCGTTGAAGCAATAAAGTTGGATGAAGTAGACGTAGTTATTGAATCAACAGGGTTCCCAGCTGCTGGGATTGAACATGCAAGACAAGCTTTTCAACATGGAAAACATATTGTCATGGTTAATGTTGAAGCAGATGTTTTAGCTGGTGCTGCCTTAGTTAAAGAAGCAAAATCTGCGGGCGTTATATATTCTATGGCATATGGTGATCAACCGGCACTCACTGCTGAAATAGTTGAGTGGGCAAGAGCCTCTGGCTTTCATGTGACTAGTGCTGGAAAAGGGACAAGATATCAGCCTATCTATCATAAATCTACACCTAGTACAGTTTGGGATTATTATGGATTAACACATGAAGATGCTCATAAAGCTGGAATGAACCCTAAAATGTTTAATTCATTTTTAGATGGCACCAAATCTGCCCTAGAAATGGCAGCAATTGCAAATGCATGTGAATTAGAGGTTCCAACAAATGGATTGTTATTTCCTCCTTGTGGAATGGACGATCTTGCTGAAATTTTAAAACCAAAAAATTTTGGAGGATTGTTAGAAAAAAATGGACAGGTCGAAGTTGTGTCATCACTAGAGAGAGATGGTCGCCCCGTATTTAAGGATTTGAGATGGGGAGTTTTTGCAGTTCTGCAAGCGCCAAATGATTATGCAGCTTCTTGTTTTAAACAGTATGGAATGAATACAGATAATACAGGTCAATTTTCAGCAATGTACAAACCATTTCATCTCATAGGCATGGAGCTTAATATATCTATATTTTCAGCTGCTTTGTTAAATCAAGCTACTGGACAGACACAAACATTTACTGGAGACGTTGTTGCTACAACTAAAAGAAACCTTAAAAAAGGTGAAATACTTGATGGCGAAGGTGGAGAGACTGTTTGGGGAAAACTTGTACCCTCTAAAACATCATTATCTACAGGAGCTCTTCCAATAGGTTTAGCTCATGGTATAAAGCTTAAAAATGATGTTAAGGAAAATGAAATAATGAAATGGACAGACGTAGATTTTTCATCAAATGATCCAGCAATTTCATATAGAAAATCTATGGAAAATGATTTTAAATTTTTATTGGACTAACTGGTCCTTTATCTAAACGCCATACAAATCCTGAACTACCTTCTTTAGGGAAAAAATCCTTTAATAAAGGATCATGACCTGGAATAACTAGATTTATGTCAGAAGCTAAGTTTTTAATCAATTTAAAACCATTAAGCATATCTTCTAGATCTACAACAATTGGAAAAGGTTTACCTGTAAGAAAATTTTCATAAAAATGTGTGGCATCTGATGCTAAACACATATAACCATTTTCTGTTTTAACTCTCACTGATTGCAATCCTCTAGAATGCCCTCCGATCAGATGAACAGTAACACCTGGCAAAATACCACCCACACCATTGTAAAAAACAACTCTTCCTGAATACAAGTTTTTTACCATTTGACAGACATGCTGGCCAGTAAAAGGCATTTTAATAGTGTCATGACACATACAAGGCCCAGTAGCGTATGCCATTTCAACTTCTTGCATATGAAATTTTGCTTTGGGAAATTCCATTAACCCTCCAGCGTGATCATAATGAAGATGAGTTATTATTACATCAGTAACCTCTGATGCATCAATATTTATTGCTTTAAGAGCTTCCGATGGAGATCTTTGAATCGGCCTATCTCTTCTTTTTGCTTCATCGTAATCATAGCCAGTATCAACAACAATTACATTTTTTCCTGATTTTAAAACCCATATAAAATAGTCTATAGTATGAGCTTCATCAGAGTGATCGTCAAAAATAAAACTTTCTTTTCTAGTTCTGTCTGACCTTTCGGCATACTTTAATGCATATACTTCCCATTTTTTCTCAAGAGCTGTTTCCATATTAAAACCTCTAACTACTAATGCTTAACTTCTTCTAATCTATCCGTTGCAGGAGGTGGAGTTGGACTGATATCAGAAATCATTTTATAGGTTTCTAAATCTAGTTTTATATCTATTGATTTAAGAGATGGTTTAAGTTGACTTAAATTTTTAGCACTTATTATTGGAGATGTTATTGCGTCATTGTATAAAACCCACGCAACGGCTAATGAAATAGGATCTTGATCAATGCTACGAGCAAGTTTTTGAAGTTTACCTGCTGCTTCAAACATCCAGCTTTGACTATATCGTAATTTATACTTAGCATTTTCATGCAACCTACCAGAGCTATTTTTATTTAATGTGTTATTTTCCAGCTCATATTTTCCAGTTAATAGCCCACCACCTAAGGGGCTATAACTAATAACTCCTATATTTTCAGACTTTGCCATTGGCAATATTTCAACCTCAGCCTGCCTTTTAACAAGATTATACATAGGTTGAAGTATATCTATATTTGGAAAATCGTTTTTTTGTGCTACTAACTTGGCCTTCATAACTTGCCACGCAGAGAAATTTGAAACTCCTAATTGAAAAAATTTTTTCTCTTCTTTTAATTCTCTCAGAGTATTAAAAGTTTCTTCTAACGGAACCTCATCGTCCCAATGGTGTAAGAAAAAAACATCAACATAATCTTGTTTAAGCCTTTTCAAACTTTCTTCTAGCTGTGACCTTATATTCTTGCCACTTGAACCACCAACTGAACCAGCTTTGGTGACTAAAATAATATTTTCTCTATCTTCTTTTATTAATTTACCAAGAATTACTTCAGATTTACCACCAGTGTAAACATATGCTGTATCAAAGAAATTTATTCCACTATTTCTGCAAGCTTCGTACATTTCATGGCTATCTCTTTCACTGGCACCATCTCCAAACTGCATTGTTCCAAAACAAAGAGATGAATTTTCTAAATTGTTTGGGCCATATTTTCTAACAATTCTCATAAAGCAAAGCCTTTCACTAATTAAATTTTTTCATCCAACCCAAACCTTCTTCAGTAGTTGTCTTGGGTTTATATTCTGCTCCAATTATGCTTTTGTATCCAATTTTATATATTTCTGGAATTATATAATTAAAATCAAGTTCCCCTTTATCTGGTTCAGAGCGATCTTGTACTGATGCAATTTGAACATGACCAATATAAGGTAAATGCTCTCTAAATCTTTCCATTACGTTCCCTTGATTTATTTGTATGTGATAAAAATCAAACATAATTTTAACTGAGTCAGAACCAACAAGTTCACAAATTTCTTTTGCCTGCTCAATCTTTGTTAAAAAATAACCTGGATTATCTTTCAAGTTCAAAGGCTCAATTACTAAACCTATATTGGTATCTTTAATCAATTCTTTTGCAAACTTTAAATTATCTATAAATGTCACTAAAGATCTAGTCGATAAATCTGAAACGCCAGCCATAGCATGGATGTTTTTTGATTTTATAATTTTTGCATACTCAAATGCTTGAATTATTGCTTCTCTTGCTTCTTTTATTTTTGATGGCACTGCTAATAGGCCATTGTCCCCTTTTTCAGTATTTCCTTTAATAGTATTTATACCCATTACAGGAAGATTTACTTCATCAAGTGCTTTTTTTACGTCTCCTGCATCATATTGATACGGAAACTGAAACTCTACAGCATCAAAACCATTTTCTTTAGCCTTATAAATTGCTTCAATTTGAGAACATTCACTCCATAACAAACCCAAATTAGCAGAAAATTTATACATTTTTTAATCCCAATCTATATTAAATTTATTTATGACTGAACGAACTTGATTTTCATTCAACTCAATTGGTTTTGCGTCTTTAAGAATAAGGGCTAATTTGGCGGTCGCTTCTAATTCTTCAATAGCGTTCACAGAAGATTCTAGGTCTTTACCTGATACAACAGGGCCATGATTTGCTAAAAGCACGGCAGACCTTTTTCCAGCCAGACCCTTTATAGCTTCGCCCATCGCTGGATCGCCTGGGACAAAAAAAGGTAAAAGTTTGACTTTGCCCAATAACATAATCGAATAAGGAGAAAAAGTAGGTAAAATATTATCTTCATTAACGTCAGGCAACATAGAAAGTGCAACAGAATGAGTTGAATGAAGATGCACAACTGCTCCAGATTTCATTCCTCTTGTTTCATAAAATGCTTGATGTAATGGAAGTTCTTTTGTTGGGGTTGAATTACCTATTAATTTGCCATCCTTAGTTACTTTTACAATTTGATTGGGATCAAGTCGACCAAAAGATGACCCTGAAGGAGTAACAAGAATGTCGTCATTATTTAATCTAACTGAAATGTTACCTGTAGACCCATGAGTAAGCCCTCTATCAAACATAGAAGATGCAAACATACACATTTTTTCTCTTAATTTGCTTTCAGTCATAATTTAAACATAACCTAATAATTACTTTTAGTACCCAAAAAGTTTAAATAAAGTACCTATGGATATTCCTATAACAGCATGACTCCAAATTGCTAAAGAACATGCTAATAAAGGAGAGGGTGTTTTGATAGCAAGAAAACCTTTTCCAAGAATTGGCATGAAAAAAAACCAGGGAATTACAACGCTCAACAAACCGAATTTTATACCATCAAAAAAGGATGCTATAAAGATTTCGTATTTGATTAAAATAAAAAAAACAAAAGAATAAAGTATGGCAACACTATAATGAACTAGCCAGCCAATTAATAATTCTTTTTTAATTACTGGTTCGTTATCTATATCTGGATTATAAATTTTACCCTTAGAAATTGATAGAACAAACCATCTACCTACAACGGCCCAATCTGAAGGATTGATCCCAAATGAAAACTTCAAAAACCTTTGCCATAAATCCATTGCACAACATGAAATAACACCAATAATTATAATATGAAACAATTCCATCACTGACCCTCTAAAGATTTAATTTTTTCTAGCAATGCTTTTACTAACAATATAAAAGATAATATAGGAAAATCTATTTTAAATTATACTTTTAGCAAACACACTAAATACAAAAACCCAAGGAGAATGATTTATGGCTAATTTTAATGGACAAATTGCAGTTATTACTGGTGGTGCACAAGGTATTGGCTTAGCAACTGCAAAAAGATTTATTGAAGATGGCTGTGAAGTGATGATTTGGGACGTTGATGAAAAGATGGGGTTGGAAGCATCTAAAGAATTAAAATGTCAATTTCTAAAAGTAGATCAAACTGAAAATGATTTGGTTGAAGAAGCAACAAAAAAGACAATTCAACTAATGAAAAAAATTGATATTTTAGTGTGTAGTGCTGGAATTGCGGGTCCTACATTTTCTACATGGGACTACCCAATTGAAGAATGGTCCAAAGTATTTAATGTTAATGTAAACGGTGTTTTTTACTGTAACAAACATGTAGTTAAAACAATGCGCGACAATGGTTACGGCAGAATAATAAATATTGCATCTATTGCAGGTAAAGAAGGAAACCCAAACGCATCTGCATATTCAGCATCTAAAGCAGCAGTTATTGCTCTAACCAAGTCACTTGGTAAAGAAACAGCAGATCATGATATTGCAGTCAATTGTATAACCCCAGCAACAGCTAAAACAAGAATTTTAGATCAAGTCTCTCAAGAGTTTATTGATTACATGATTTCCAAAATACCTAGAAACAGGTTTGTAAAAGTTGAAGAAATTGCTTCTCTAATTACATTTTTAGCAAGTAAAGAAAATAGTTTTACTACTGCAGGTGTTTTTGATATTTCAGGTGGTAGAGCTACATATTAGATTGGTGAGGATTTTTAGGAGATCCTCTGCACCTTAATTTAAAAGCTAATAATCAGGGAGGTAATTATTAGCAGGTCATCAAACAAACGGGGGAGTTTTATTCAATACAATCACATTACTATTTCTCACCGAAAATGAATATTGGTCTATTAGTAATAAATAATAATTGAGTTTTTTGATAAAAAATTAATCACTTAAATCATATAATTTTAAGAATTGTATAAAAATTAATCACTCTATATATCTATGTTAAGTTCCATAATTGCAGAAAGTATAACTACTGCAAACAAAGCAAGTCCCATTCCCCTATTTACCCAAACTTGTTTATTAGAAGCTAGAGACCATTTTTTTAAACTTATACCTAACCACAACCAGAGTATATGTATTGGTATCCAAATAGAATTTACTATTAAGAACTTAGTAAGAATTTCTGTATTATATGAACTTATCCCCAGTGACAAAACAACAAATAAATGACCTTGAACAACATAGGCCTTTGGATTAACAAATTGTAAAAAAATCCCTTCATATAGCTTTGGTGCTTTTGAAGTTTCTTTAAATCCTGTTTTATTATCTGAAGTAGCTATCCTCCAAGATAGAAAAGATAAATAAGACAATGATAAAACAAGAAAAGTTAATTCAACACCGTCAATTTCAAATAAAAATTGTTTAAAACCTAAAACAACTAGTAAAGCAACTCCATTTGTACCCAAGAATAAACCAATGAGATACATAATACCGGCTCTCCAACCAAAGCCTGCACCAACTCCAGCCAGAGAAAGGACACCAGGGCCAGGGGTTACCATCATTAAAAAACTAATAATTATATAAGAAGTCATGGAAATACATAGAGCTAAACTCTATACCTTTAGATCAATTAATTTAATGTTTTGTAGATTTACTATACTAAGGATTAAATCATGGCAATATTATAAAAATAACTTTCCAGGATTCATTATTTTATTAGGATCAAATGCATTTTTAACCTTTTTCATGATATCTACAGCACCACCAAGCTCTTTTAACATATACTTTCTTTTACCTTGCCCAACACCGTGTTCTCCAGTACAAGTTCCATCCATTCTAATAGCTCTTTCAGATATTCTAATAAGAAAATCATCTAGTTTTTTTAACTCTTCATCACTCTTTTTATCTATCAATAAAGCTACATGAAAGTTTCCATCTCCTGCATGACTTACAATAGGACCTATTAATTGATTCTTTTTCATATCCTCTATTGTTTCTGTAATACAATCAGATAATTTAGAAATGGGAACACAAACATCAGTTGAATAAATTTCTGCTTCTGGTCTTACGGCTTTACAAGACCAATAAGCATCATGCCTAGCTTTCCACAACTTATTTCTATCTTCACTGTTAGATGTCCATTCAAAATCATTACCTCCAAAATCTGATGCTATTTCACCAAATAATTCTGATTGCTCTTTAACAGACGCCTCACTCCCATGAAATTCCAGCAATAATAGAGGAGCTTCTGGTAAATTTGTTTTAGAATAATTATTTACAGCTATAACTTGAGCCGTATCAAGAAATTCAATTCTAGCTACAGGAATTCCTGCTTGAACTGTCATAATAACAGCATCGGTTGCATCTTTGACAGATGGAAAGCTTACCCTACCCCCTGCTATAACTTCAGGTATACCATAAAGTTTCAAAGTAATTTCAGTGGTAATGCCCAACGTACCCTCAGAACCAACCATTAAACGTGTTAAATCATATCCAGCTGAGCTTTTTCTTGCTTTATTAGCAGTTTTTATGATTTGACCATCTGGGGTGACCACTTCAAGCGCAATAACATTATCTTTCATAGTCCCATATCTAACGGCATTTGTTCCAGATGCCCGAGTTGCTGTCATACCTCCAATTGAAGCATTAGCACCTGGATCAATTGGGAAAAAAAGACCTGTATCTCTTAAATGTGTATTTAACTGTTCCCTCGTTACGCCTGGCTGAACTACCACTAAAAGATCTTCCTGATAAACATTAATTATTTTATTCATATTATTCATATCAATTGAAATACCTCCGTATGGAGCATTTATATGACCTTCGAAAGAAGAACCTACGCCAAAAGGAATTATTGGACATTTGTATTCACTACAAATTTTTACAACTTTTTGAACATCTTCCTTTGTTTCGGCAAAAACAACACCATCAGGTAGCTCAGACTCGTGAATAGTCATTGTGTGAGTATGTTGTTCGAGGATACTTTTACTATTAGAAAATTGTTGACCAAACTCATCTTTGATTTTATTAACACAAAGTTTAATGCTTTCTTTGCTATAATCACTTTCTGTCCACGCTGAAGTGCTACCGTCCATATTTAGAAACCTTTTTTTAATTAATTATTTATTTTACAAAATTTTACCGGGGTTCATTATCCCCTTGGGATCAATTTCTTCTTTTATCAATTTCATAAAGTCAACCGCAGGACCTAACTCATCAATTAAATATTGTTTTTTACCCTGACCAACTCCATGTTCACCAGTACATGTCCCATCCATACTAATAGCCCTATGCGCTAATCTTTCTAAAAAACCATTTGCGACGTCAATTTCTTCCTGTATTTTTGGATCAATCATAAGCTGAACATGAAAGTTACCATCTCCTACATGACCTACTAATGGACCAAAAAGATTATTTTTTTCTAGATCATCAATTGTTTCAGCAATGCACTCAGACAATCTTGAAATAGGAACACAAACATCAGTTGCTATATAATCAGCTTCTGGCCTACAAGCTTTTACAGCATAATAAACATCATGCCTCGCCTTCCACAACCTGTTTCTTTCTTCAACATTTGAATTCCATTCAAAATTATCTCCTCCAAAATCTTTAGATATTTCATTAAATAATTCTGACTGTTCTTGCACAGATGATTTACTTCCATGAAACTCAAGTAACAACAAAGGAGATTCAGGTAAACTTAATTTTGAGTAATTATTTACAGCTTTTACTTGAGCAATATCTAACAACTCTATTCTAGCAACAGGGATTCCAGCTTGAATAGTCATTATAACTGCATCAGTAGCATCTTTAACAGTTGGAAATGTACATCTACCTGCACCAATTTCTTCTGGAATACCATACAACTTGAGAGTGATTTCAGTTATTACCCCTAAAGTACCTTCAGAGCCAACTATTAATCTTGTTAAGTCGTACCCGGCAGAGCTTTTCCTAGCTCTACTAGCTGTTTTTATTATTTCTCCGTCAGGCATCACAACTTCTAATGAAATAATATTATCTTTCATTGTTCCATAACGAACAGCGTTTGTTCCAGAAGCTCTAGTAGAAGCCATTCCTCCTATGGAAGCATTAGCACCTGGGTCAATAGGAAAAAATAAACCAGTATCTCTTAAATATGTATTTAATTGTTCTCTAGTTACTCCAGGTTGAACTACTACTGTTGAATCTTCAGGATGAACTTCGATTATATTATTAAGATTATTCATATCAATTGAAATACCGCCAAAATTAGCATTTAGATGTCCCTCAAGAGAGGACCCTACCCCAAAGGGAATAATAGGACATCCATACTCACTGCATATTTTAACTGTCTTTTGAACATCTTCTTTATTATAAGCAAAAACAACACCATCGGGTAATTCAGGTGCATGTACAGTAGTTGTGCTGGTGTGTTGCTCACGAACAGATTGGGAAACTGAAAATTGTTGTCCAAATTCGTCTTTAAGAGCCTGAACTGCACCTTTAATATTATACTCAAATTTATTAAAAAATTCATTATTATGTATATCTATAATTGTCACTTATAAACCTCAATTACTTCTTATAGGTAATTATAATAATAATATCATATTTTAAAAAAAATATTGAGTAAATTGTAACATTTCAATAAGAATTATAATCACTATTTCTTAGAATTGTATTTCTTGGGATCAAAATGAATAAGAATCATAAAAAAGCTATTTTTGTTGGTGAGTGCATGATTGAACTTAATGGAGATATTTCTTCCTTAGGAACTTCAAATTCAAACATGCAAGTCAACTTTGGCGGCGATACTTACAATTCTGCAGTCTATTTCAATAGATTGACTGATCATAAAACTAATACGTTTTACTGTACTGCGTTAAGTAACGATAATTTTTCAAAGAAGATGATATTAAGATTTAAGAATGAAGAACTAAATTGTAAATATATCAGGACGGATGGGAGCACACCACCAGGGCTCTATTCAATTGAAATAGACGAACGTGGCCAAAGAAGTTTTTCATATTGGAGAGATCAGTCGCCATCAAAAAAAATATTCACAGGTTTGAATGGAAAAACTCTTATTAAAAATATTAGTAAAGCAGAAACATTTTATTATTCTGGCATAACTCTTGGTATTTTAGACGAAATTCAACAAAATCAACTTATTGAGATTGGGCATACTGCAATAATTTCTGCTTTTGACCTAAACTTTCGAAATCAATTACACTCAGACAAAGAAAAATATAAAAAATTATTTAAACAAATTAACAAATCTATAGATATTCATTTTGTATCATATGATGACGCCAAAGATTTATTTAATATAAAAAGTCCACTTGAGATATTTGAAATACTAAATAATAATAAAAACTTAGTATTAATTAGGTATGAAAATAATATTATTTTTAGGGATAAATATGAAGAAATAAAAACTATTAAGGTCCCCCACGGAGATGTTGTAGATACGACTGCTGCCGGTGACTCATTTAATGGAGCTTTTCTAGCTCTATTGAACAATAATAAAAATATCCAGATTGAAGATAATATTTTAAAGTCCCATTCTATAACTCGTGAAGTAATTAAACATAAAGGTGCTATAATTTCTAAAGAATTTATGCCAAAACTGAATTAACAACTATAAAGGAATTTTATAAAATGCAAAAAAATCTACTTATAATGTCAGAAATGCCTCAGTATTTTATAAATCTTGCTGATAAAAATTTTAATACTCATAAATTATGGTTACAAAATGACGAGGACAAATTTATATCTGATATACAAGAAAAAGTAGATGCAATTGCTGTGATGGGTGGTTATAAAATCACCCCAGAATTAATGAAAAGTATGACTAATTTAAAAATCATTGCATGTTACGGTGTAGGTTATGACGCAATTGATATAGTTTACGCTAAAAGTTTAGGAATTAAAGTTACAAACACCCCAGAAGTATTAAACGATGAAGTGGCAGATACAGCAATAGCTTTGATGTTATGTGTTTATAGGAAAATTCTTGAGGCCGACAAATTTGCTAGAAATAATTCCTGGATTAATGGAGAGTTTCCATTAACAAAGAAATTTTCTGGATCAAAATTAGGCATCGTTGGTATGGGAAGAATTGGTAAAGCAATAGCAAAAAGAGCAGAAGCCTTTAATTGCACAATATCCTATCATTCAAGAAACAAAAAAAATGTTGAATATCAATTTTATGACAATTTAATTGAACTAGCTAAAGAGGTTGACACTCTATGTGTAATAACACCTGGTGGTAAAGAAACAGAAAAATTAATTAATAAAAATGTTTTTGAAAACCTTGGATCAAATGGAGTATTAATAAATGTTGCAAGGGGTTCAGTGGTTGATCAAGACGAACTTGTCTATAGCCTTAAAAATAATGTTATTTTGGCTGCTGGATTAGATGTGTACATTAATGAGCCTAATATTCCAAAAGAACTAATTGATTTAAAAAATACAGTTTTGTTACCTCATGTTGCCTCAGCTACGGTTGAAACGAGAAATGCAATGGGACAACTTGTTTTTGACAACATTAAAAATTATTTTGAGGGCAAGCCATTGATATCTCCAGTTGTCTAAAACTAGCTACTTTTTGGTAATTCTATACCTGCATTTCGAGCATAAATCTTAGCTACAGCTGCATCATCTTCATGACCAAATCCTGATCCAGATGCAGCAATGAATTGCTGAAGTGCAGCGGAAGTAATGGGTGCAGAAAAGTTAGAGTTTTTTGCAATATCTAGTACTATACCTAAATCCTTTGGCCAAATGTTTATAGAGGACTTTGGAGAATAATCACCATCTATAATATGAGGAGCTCTATTTTCTAGCATCCATGAACTTCCAGCACATTTTGAGATAACCTCTAAAAATTTTTCAGGTTCAATACCTTGAGTAATACCAAAAGTAATAGCTTCAGCCATTGCAGCTATGTGAACTCCAGCTAACATTTGATTAACAGCCTTCATTGCAGAGCCAGATCCAACAACTTCACCAAATTCAAAAACCGTCTCAGAAGTACTATCTAAGATTGGCTTAGCAGCAATAAGAGCATTGTTACTTCCAGAAACCATATAAGATAATTTACCTTGTGATGATTTTATAGATCCTCCTGAGATTGGAGCATCTAAGTATAAAAGTTCTTTATTTTCACATGCAGTTGCCATTTCTTTTGCAAAGTTTGGAGATACAGTTGTGCACACTATAACAAGAGTATGTTTTTTTAGTTTATCTGCTATTCCTTCTTCTCCAAAAATAATATCTCTAGTTTGAGCTTCGTTTAACACAACGATAATAACGGCGTCTAAATCACCAAAAGGTACCTCAGCGTCTAGACCACCCTCTTCGATAAGTTTTTTTTGTTGAACAGTATTTTTATCCTGACCATACACATTGTAGCCAGAACGAATTAAAGACTGAGCTATTCCAAAGCCCATTGAACCTAGGCCAATAACAGAAATATTTTTCATTATATCCTTATTAACTTACATTGAGCATTTTCGAAGGATTGAAGCTTGTTCCAGAGCATCGTACTCACCCTTTAACCTAGCATATTCAGCTTCTTCTTCTTTTGTGCCTCCTAAGAAGAAAACAGCTGGCCAGAACAATATTAAAGATACACCTGTAACTACTTTGTCGTTTCCAGAATTTTTATCAAGTTGGCCTGTAATTGATCTAACTTTGCCCGCCACTCTTTGCATCTCAGCCCTAATTTGATCACAATCAAGATTAGAATACTGTTCTGGAGAAACGTATATAGCAACAATATCCTTTGACGAATTAGAACAGCTTACCACAAATAAAACACACATTAAATAAACAGAAACTTTTTTTAACATCCCCAAAACCTCTCATAAATTAATAGAATTAACATAATATTTGATAAAAATAAAATAATTTAAATTAATGATTATCTCTAGGTAAATCCTTTTTTACCTTTTGATATTTTACTGCATTTTCAAGCACACCACCATTAGCTAATTCGCCTACATAGTTTCTTTGAATTTCTTGCCATGGTGTCTGGCTGGCTGGATATGTTGGCACACCGACTTTTTTTCTAACTTCTATTTCTTCAGGGCTGACAAGCATATCTGCTGTATATTTATTCAAGTCAATAACTACAGTATCCCCTGTTCTTAACCAAGCAAGACCTCCACCTGTTGCACTTTCAGGTGATGCATTTAATATAGAAGGACTTCCTGAAGTTCCAGACTGTCTTCCATCTCCAATACAAGGTAATTCAGTTATACCTTTTTTAATTAAATCATCTGATGGTTGCATATTAACTACTTCAGCTGATCCAGGCCACCCTACTGGACCTGCTCCTCTTATTACTAAAATTGAATTCTCATTCATATCTAAGCTTTTATCATTTAATCTGTCGTGATAATCTTCTGAACCTTCAAAGACTATTACTTTTCCCTCTAAAACTCCTTCCTTGCCAGGGTTAGAAAGAAATTTATCCTTAAAACTTTTTGAAATCACTGACGTCTTCATTATTGCTGATTCAAAGAGATTACCTTTCAACACTATGAACCCTGCTTTTTGTTTCATAGGATTTTTAAATGGTGTAATAACTTTTTCGTCTTTAATTTTAATACCTTTCAGATTTTCTGACATTTTTTTACCCGTTACAGTCATCACGTTTCCATGAATCTTATCATTATCTAGAAGTTCAGACATTACAGCTGAGGTTCCGCCAGCTCTGTGATAACTTTCACATAAAAACTCACCCGCAGGTTGAATATTAGCCATTAAAGGAATGTCATAACCAACTTGTTGCCACGCATCAGTTTCCAGCTCAACACCTATGTGTCTTGCAATTGCAGTTATATGAACTTGAGCATTAGTAGAACCACCAATGGCCGAGTTTACAACAATAGCATTTTCAAAAGCTTCTCTTGTCATTATTGCTGAAGGAGTTAAATCGTCTTTGACCATATCTACAATTCTAAGGCCAGTTTTATATGCCATCTGTCCACGTTCTCTATATGGCGCAGGAATATTAGCATTACCTGTTAAACTCATACCTAATGCTTCAGCTAAAGAGTTCATAGTTGATGCAGTACCCATTGTATTGCAATGACCATCTGAAGGGGCTGAACTTGTTACAATATCTATAAACTGTTCATAATCAATTCTACCAGCCGCTAACTCTACTCTACTATCCCATACTGCAGTCCCTGAACCTGCAAGTTTACCATTATGCCAGCCATCCAGCATCGGGCCACCATTTAATACAATTGCAGGAAGATCTACAGTTGATGCCGCCATCAAACAAGCTGGGGTAGTTTTGTCACACCCCGTCATTAAAACAACACCATCTAAAGGATAACCGTGAAGAATTTCAACTAATCCTAAATAGGCCAGGTTTCTATCAACCGCAGCGGTAGGCCTTTTAAGAGTTTCTTGAATTGGATGAACTGGAAATTCAAAGGCAATACCACCAGCTGTTCTGATACCTTCTCTTACTCTTTCTGCTAATTTTATATGTACTCTATTACATGGCGAAATATCTGAACCTGTTTGTGCTATACCTATAATTGGTTTTCCAGACCTAAGTTCTTCAGGAGTTAAGCCAAAATTCATGGACCTTTCTAAATATAAAGCAGTCATTCCAGGATTTGAAGGATTATCAAACCATTGTTGGCTTCTATATTTTGGTTTAAAATTTTTGTCTGACATGCGCTTGCTCCCAGTAAAAAAAATAAATAATATTAACAAATTAAGTGCATAGATTACTTTAAAATTATATGTATATTATATTTAATTTAAATGTTTTAGAAATTTAGAATAATCATACTAAATTAAACTAAAAATCAAAAGATAATTTAAGTTTTATTTTTTATTAGGTGGGAGACTATAAAAATGACAAGTGGTGAAAAACTGACAGTAAAACTAAATGATAATGATAATGTAGCAACAGCATTAAGAAACATTGAAGCTGGTGAAACCACTCAAAATGTAAAAAGCCTCAATAAAATCCCTAAAGGTCACAAAATATCTCTTAGAAAAATTAATAAAGGTGAAAAAATCATAAAATACAATCAATTAATTGGCATTGCTAGCAAAGATATATTAGTTGGAGACCATGTCCACGTTGATAATACAGATTTTAAATCTACAGATCATGATTATGAATATTCTACATCAATAAAATTACCTAATATGATTGAACCAGAAAAGAGACCTACATTCAAAGGTTATAAAAGACCTAATGGTAAAGTTGGCACAAGAAATTATATAGGAATACTTACTTCAGTAAATTGCTCAGCAACAGCTGCTAGAAATATTGCTGAAGTATTTACAAAAGATAAACTATCTCAATATCCAAACGTTGATGGTGTTGTTTCATTTACACACGGCACCGGTTGTGGAATGGCAGATTCAGGAGATGGCTTTGATGCTCTTCAAAGAGTTTTATTGGGGTATATCCAACATCCAAATTTGGCAGGTATAGTATTAATTGGATTAGGATGTGAGGCAAATCAAATTAAGTTTCTACTTGATGCATTTGACCTTCACGAAAACCCTTTTTTTAAGACTATGACTTTACAAGACATGGGTGGACTTAGAAAAACAATTAAAGCTGGTGTTCAATGTATTGAAGAGATGCTTCCAGAAGTCAATTCTATTGAGAGAACTGATCAATCTGTTGAGCATTTGAGTGTTGCTTTACAATGTGGTGGATCAGATGCCTGGTCTGGAATAACTTCAAACCCCTCTCTTGGTCATGCTGCTGATTTAATAGTTAAAAATGGGGGCACCGCTATTTTGGCTGAAACTCCTGAAATTTATGGCGCTGAGCATATGTTAACAAGACGAGCCATTTCTCCAGAAGTTGGAAAGAAACTAGTAGATAGGATATTGTGGTGGGAAGATTATGTCACAAGAAATAAAGGAAGCTTAAATAACAACCCTTCTCCTGGTAACAAAGCTGGTGGTTTAACAACAATTTTAGAAAAATCCCTAGGAGCTGCAGCTAAAGGTGGAACTACACCATTAAACGATGTTCTTTTGTATGCTCAAAAAGCTGAAAAAAAAGGTTTTCTATTTATGGATAGCCCTGGATATGATCCAGCATCTGTTACTGGACAAATTGCTAGTGGATGTAATGTAGTCACATTTACAACTGGAAGAGGTTCATGCTTTGGTTGCAAACCTTCTCCTTCTATAAAAATTGCTACCAATACAGAGATGTATAATAATATGATTGAAGACATGGATATTAATGCAGGGACAGTTATTACTGATAACAAAAGTATAGAAGACGTAGGACAAGAAATCTTTGATCTAATAGTTAAAGTAGCTTCAGGCGAAAAATCTAAATCAGAGTTTCAAGGCTTAGGAGACTTAGAATTTGTACCATGGCAAATTGGGGCAACAATGTAAGGGTTAAAAATGATTGATTTAAAAGGTAAAACAGCTTTACTAACAGCATCAGGTCAAGGAATTGGCAAAGGTACAGCTAGAGCTTTTTCTAAAGCCGGAGCTTACGTAATTGCAACAGATATCAATAAAGCCTCGTTAACTTCATTACAAGACTTTGTTGATGAGGCTCATATCCTTGATGTGACAAATAAAGAAGCTATAAAAGAATTAGTTAGTTCAATCAAAGCACCTGACATTCTTTTTAATTGTGCTGGCGTAGTTCATAATGGAACTATTTTAGAGGCTAATGATGATGAATGGGATTTTGCCTTTAATCTAAATGGCAAAGCTATGTACCACATGATCAAAGAAGTAATTCCAATAATGATTAAAAATGGTGGTGGCTCTATTGTTAACATCGCGTCTGTTGCATCATCAACAAAAGGGATTCCTAATAGATTTATTTACACTGCGTCTAAGGCAGCTGTTTTAGGTATCACAAAGTCTGTTGCTGCAGATTATATCAATCAAGGCATAAGATGTAATGCTATTTGCCCTGGAACTATTCAGAGCCCCTCATTAGAACAAAGACTTCAGGATATGGGCGACTATGAGAATGCAAGAAAACAGTTTGTTGCCAGACAACCTATGGGACGATTTGGAGAAGCAGAAGAAGTAGCTAATCTTGCACTTTACCTTGCTAGTGATGCATCTGCTTTTACAACAGGACAATTCCATATTATTGATGGTGGTATATGTATGTAAATTAAGCGTTAAAACATTAAATTTTATTAATTATTATAGAAAGGAAACATAATGAAATTATTACGTCATGGAAAATTTGGTAATGAAAAACCAGGAATTATTGATCATGAAGGCAAAATAAGAGACTTATCAAGTCATATTCCTGACATTAACGGAAACAGCATTAATTCAGAAAGCTTAAAAAAAATTGGTGCTATTGATCTCTCTACTTTACCAATCGTTTCGAATGATACTAGATTAGGTGCTTGCGTTGGAAACGTAGGAAAATTTCTATGTATTGGTTTAAATTATTCAGATCATGCAGCTGAAAGTGGATTACCAGTTCCAAGCGAGCCAATTCTTTTTTCTAAAGCTACTTCAGCTATAGTTGGACCCAATGATAATGTTGAAATTCCTAGAAATTCTTCTGAGACGGATTGGGAAGTAGAGCTAGGTATCATTATTGGAAAAAAAGCAAAATACATTAATGAAGATGAGGCAGAGGAATATATCGCTGGTTACTGTGTAGTCAATGATGTGTCAGAAAGAGCTTTTCAAATTAAACGAGAAGGTCAATGGACAAAGGGTAAATCATGTGACACTTTTGGACCAACTGGACCTTATTTAGTTACAAAAGATGAAATACCAGATGTACAAAATCTTAAGATGTACTTAGACGTAAATGGAAAGAGAATGCAGGATGGATCAACCAATACTATGATCTTTTCAGCAAAACACATTGTATATTATTTATCTCAATTTATGAGTTTAAACCCTGGTGATGTAATTGCTACTGGAACACCTCCTGGAGTTGGTTTAGGTATGAAGCCTCCTGTTTTTTTAAAAGCAGGTGACACAATGAAGCTAGGCATTGAAGGTCTTGGTGAACAAAATCAAATTTGTATTCAAGGTTAGTAAAAAAGAAATAACAATATTTTAAATGAATGTCGAAAAAATACTTGCTCAATAATAGACACGTTTTATTATCATAAAATAATATAGAAATAATTGATGTATTAGCTTCTTAATTTAGAAGCTAATAATGCTCTTCTTTCAATTTCGTTATAATCTTCATTATTTGAAGGGATAATCCAACTACCACCAACGCAAATAACATTATTTTGTTTCAGCCATTCTGTTGCATTTTCTTGATTAACTCCTCCTGTAGGACAAAACACTATGTCTGGAAATGGTCCATTAAGAGATTTAATATAATTAATACCTCCCGCAGCCTCTGCAGGAAAAAACTTAAATGATTTATATCCAAGACTAATTAAATTCATTATGTCACTAGAATTTGCAATACCAGGAAGAAAAGGAAACTTCATATCAAGAGCTTTTGTTGCCAATGAAATTGTAGAACCAGGACTTACAGCAAAAGAAGCACCTGCACTCTTTATATCTTGAAGATCTTTTTCATTTAAAACAGTTCCTGCACCAACCATAAGAGAAGGAAATTTTTTTGATGCAATCTCAATTACTTTTAAAGCACACGAAGTTCTTAATGTAATCTCAACTACTTTAAGGTTACCTTTTATTAATGATTCAAATAAATGTTCTACTTTGTCAACCTTGTTGATTACTAAAACAGGCATTACAGGTGACATTGTTAAAATTGACTTTATAGAATAATGCATTTGGTTTCCAAAAAAATATTTTTTATTTTAAGTTTGTATCTAAATATGTTGTTATACAAAAATCTTCAATAAATAATTTTAAAAAGAGGTCTTTATGAAAATTTTAATACTGGGTGGAGCTGGAATGATTGGGCAAAAATTGCTTAGTCTTATTTTACAAAAAAAAGAAATTAAAAGTAAAAAAGTTAGTGAAATCACATTATTTGACATTATAAATGCCCCTTATCCAGAAAATTCAAGCATACCTATAATTACAAAATCTGGCGATATATCAGACCCTAAGGTAAGTAATGATTTGATACTAACTAAACCAGATATTATTTTTCATCTTGCAGCTATAGTTTCGGGGCAAGCTGAACAAGAATTTGACCTTGGATGGAATATTAATACTAAAGGAAGTTGGGGCTTGTTTGAGGCTATAAGATCTCAAGGTGATAGTTATTGTCCTAGAGTTGTATTTACAAGTTCAATTGCCGTTTTTGGTTCTCCATTTCCCGATCTAATACCTGATGATTTTTTTACTACCCCTCTTACCTCTTACGGGGCACAAAAAGCTATTTCTGAATTGTTATTAGCTGACTATTCAAGAAAAGGAATGGTTGATGGTATATCTATAAGATTACCAACAATATGTGTTAGACCAGGAAAACCAAACTTAGCTGCTTCAGGTTTTTTTTCTGGCATTATTAGAGAACCTCTCAATGGTCAAGAAGCAATATTACCAGTCGATACTGATGTAAGACATTGGCATGCCACTCCTAGATCTGCCGCAGGATTTTTAATACATGCAGCTGAGCTTGATACATCAAAATTAAATAATAGAATAACCTTGAACATGCCAGGTCTTTCTGTGACTGTTCAAGAACAAATTGAAGCACTCGGAAGAGTTGCAGGAAATGACGTTGTTAAATTAATTAAATATCAACCAGATCCAGTAATTAAAAAAATTGTTAGTGGATGGGCAAGAAACTTTAGCACAAAAAGATCTCTTGATTTAGGTTTCAAAGCCGAAACAACCTTCGATGAAATAATTCAAATTTATATTGAAGATGATTTAAAGAAATAAATTTTATTATTCATATTAATTAATGGTGTTAGACAATGTGGCAATTCTGGATTGATAGAGGTGGGACTTTTACAGATATCGTGGCAAGAAAACCTAATGGATCAATTATAATTGATAAACTTTTATCTGAAAATTCTGGTATTTATAAAGATGCAGCAATCGCTGGTATCAAAAAAATTCTAAATTTAAAAAATGAAGATAAAATACCTGTTGATAAAATATCATCAGTGAAAATGGGGACAACGGTTGCCACAAATGCTCTTCTTGAGAGAAAAGGTGATAGAACACTCTTATTAATAACCAAAGGTTTTGGAGATTTATTAAGAATTGGATATCAAAATAGGCCGTTACTATTTGATTTAAATATTAATCTTCCAGAACTTTTATATGATCGTGTAGTTGAAGTTTCTGAAAGATTAGACGCAAACGGCAATGTATTAAAACACCTCAATGAAAAAGAAGTAAGAGCATCCTTAAAGAAAGCTAAAATTGATGGTATAGACAGTGTTGCAATAGCATTTATGCATTCTTACATCAATCCTAACCACGAAGATAAAATAGCTAAAATAGCAGAAGAAGAAAATTACAGTCAAATTTCAGTTAGCCATAAAGTCTCCCCTTTAATAAAATTAGTTGGAAGAGGTGATACCACTGTCGTAGATGCATACTTATCTCCAATTCTTCGACGGTATGTAAATCAAGTCTCAGAAGAACTAAAAAGTAGCAAATCTACAAAATTAATGTTTATGCAATCAAATGGTGGATTAACAGATGCCAATCTCTTTCAAGGAAAAGATGCTCTTTTGTCTGGCCCAGCTGGTGGTGTTGTCAGTATGGTACAAACAGGAATGCAAGCTGGTTATAACAAATTAATTGGCTTTGACATGGGAGGAACGTCTACTGATGTATGTCACTATGCTGGTGAATATGAAAGATCTTTTGAAACTGAATTAGCAGGTGTCCGAATAAGAGCACCCATGATGCAAATTAATACTGTTGCAGCAGGTGGAGGATCAATTCTTTCATTTAAAGATGGCAGATTTCAAGTGGGGCCAGAAAGTGCTGGTGCTATACCTGGACCAGCTTCTTATGGTAAAGGTGGCCCTTTAACAGTCACAGATTGTAACGTTTTACTTGGAAAACTCCATCCTGAACATTTTCCAAGTGTTTTTGGCCCAAATGGAAATGATCCATTGGACGTTGAAGTCGTTAGAAAAAAATTTACGGAGTTATCAAAACATATAGCACAACAAACAAAAAAATCACAAATGGATGAAATCTCAATGGCAGAAGGTTTTTTAAAAATTGCTATTGAGAATATGGCCAATGCAATTAAGAAAATATCCATTCAAAAAGGTTATGATGTTACTAATTATACAATGAATTGTTTTGGAGGAGCTGGTGGACAACATGCTTGTCATGTTGCTGACTCACTAGGTATAACTAATGTTTTGGTTCATCCATATGCAGGCGTACTATCTGCATACGGCATGGGTTTAGCAGAAATAAGAAGCATTAGAGAACGTCATTTTGACAAAAACTTAAATCAAATTAAAGAGGCTAACACTTTGATTGATAATTTATCATTGTTGGCAAAAGAGGATTTAAAAAAACAAGATATTAAAAATTCTGCAATTACTTTAGTTAAAAAAGCATTTTTACATTATCAAGGTTCTCATCAAAATTTAGAAGTTAATTTTGATAATGTCAAAAAAATGAGAGATTCTTTTGAACAAGAACATAAGAAAAGATTTGGTTTTTTTGTTGCAGAAAGATCAATTTTTATTGAAATGCTAACAGTGGAAGCCATTGGTAACTCTTCTGAACACCAAGATTTTACTAAAGTTTCAAGCCCTCCAATAAATGCCCAGCCTATATCCTATAAAAAAATGTATGTAAACACTTCTGAAAATTCTGTTCCAATTTATCTTAGATCAGAACTAAAAGCTGATCAGAAAATATTTGGACCTGCTATTATATGCGAAGCAACAGGAACAAACATTGTTGAACAAGGATGGTCTGGATATTTAGATAAATATCAAAATCTAATTTTGTCTAGACTTGAAGAGAAAAAAATAGAAAATGGAATAGGAACTTCAGTTGACGTAGTTATGCTTGAAGTTTTTAACAATCTATTTATGAATATAGCCGAGCAAATGGGTGCCACATTAGCTAACACTGCATTTTCTGTAAATATTAAAGAACGGTTAGACTTTTCTTGCGCTCTTTTTAATAATCAAGGAGCATTAGTCGCAAATGCCCCTCATGTCCCTGTTCACTTAGGCTCAATGTCTGAGGCAATAAGAACTGTCATAAAATTAAATAAAGATAACATATTTCCAGGTGATGTATTTGTATTGAATGCCCCTTTTAATGGAGGCACTCATCTTCCTGATGTTACAGTCATTACACCCGTTTTTGATGAAGCAGGTAAAGAAATTATTTTCTTTGTAGCTTCAAGAGGTCATCATGCTGATATTGGAGGCACAACACCTGGTTCTGGACCACCTGATTCAAAACATATTGAAGAAGAAGGTGTACTCATTGATAATTTTAAAATGTTTGATAAAGGCGTTTTTAAAGAAAAAGAAATGAAAAATATTTTATCTTCAGGTAAATACCCATGTAGAAATGTTGAACATAATATGGCAGACCTAGCAGCTCAAGTTGCTGCAAATAAAACTGGTATTAATGAAATAAAATCTATGATTGATCAGTTTGGTATTGAAACAGTTCAAGCCTATATGAACCATGTTCAAGATAACGCCGAAGAATGCATTAGAAATGCAATTACAAAACTAAGTGAAGGTAAGTACGAATACGAACTAGATAATGGTGAGTTTATAAAGGTAACAATAAGAATTGATAAAATAAAACGTGAGGCCACAATTGACTTTACAGGGACAGCCGAAAAAAATCCGTTTAATTATAATGCACCTATGGCGGTCTGTCATGCAGTAATTCTCTATGTGTTCAGAACTTTAGTTGGCAACAATATTCCTTTAAATGAAGGCTGTTTTAAACCACTAAATATTATAATTCCCAACAACTCAATGATAAATGCAAAATATCCTTCAGCTGTCATTGCAGGTAATACAGAAGTAAGTCAATTAACATGTAACGCTTTGTTTGGAGCTCTTGGAGTAATTGCGGGTAGCCAAGCTACTATGAATAATTTTATTTGGGGTAATGATAAAATTCAAAATTATGAAACTATTTGCGGTGGTACTGGAGCAGGACCAAATTTTCACGGAACTTCAGCCGTTCAGACACATATGACAAATACTAGAAGCACAGATCCAGAAGTTTTAGAAACAAGATTCCCTGTGCGATTAGAGGAATTTTCTATTAGAAAAAATTCAGGTGGGAAAGGTAACTATTCTGGCGGTGATGGAGTGACAAGAAAATTAAGATTTCTGGAACCCATGACAGTTACAACATTATGCTCACATAGAAGAGTAAAACCTTTTGGAGTTAATGGGGGTAAACCGGGTGAATGTGGTAAAGAATGGCTCGAAACAAATGATGGTAAAATTGTAAACTTAAAAGGAAATGATAGCTGTCAAGTCAGAGAAAACGATCTTTTCATTATGGAAACACCAGGTGGTGGAGGTTTTGGCTCATTTGATAATCTTAAGAAGTGATACTTTGTACTCACTCCACTGTTAATGCTGATGCAAATTTTCTTGGTTGAACGTAAAACATTATTTTGGTATTTTTAAACTTAATAAAAATTAAATTATTACATAAACATGAAAAAAATACTTTTTATTCTCATTGCATTTTTTTTACAAAGTTGCGTAACTGCAACTTCATATTACTCAAAATCCGACAAATATGTAACTTTTAAGGGTTTACCTTGCTCTTTTAATGGGGTTCAAGTAAAGGGCATCAATAATGCTGCGACTCTTGGGAAAAAAACACAAAACTGTTGTCCCTCATGTAAGGGATATAAATCAAAAAAAGGTCAGACGCTTCACGTTAAAAGAGGGACACCTGTTTTAGCGATTGCAGATATGACGCTTATTACTGCTACTAATAGGAGTGCAAAACAAAGGACAGGAAGGTCTGGTAGGCAAAATACTAATTTTAGTGTTTCAAAACCTTATGATGATCTAAAACTTTTGTTTGAAGATAAATATGGTAATTATATAATTTACTATCATTTAATGTCTGATAATCCTTTTGTCCCTGGATTTGGAAAAGGTAAGTGCACTATCCCATTAGAATTTCAAACAGAACGAGAGAAAAGAAATGCTTTTAATTGTGGAGGTTATGTAAAAAGAGATGTTAAAAAAGGTGAATTTATTGGTTATGTTGGATCAACAGGTGGAAGAACTGGAGATCATATTTCTTTAGGTATTGATGTAAACACAGACGATCCAAGGTTCAAGGGAAAGAGTGGTCTTGTTGTTCCATCTCATAATTTTACTTGGGAAAACAAACCAACTAATGATCCCTTAAAATATTTGCTTCCTATTAAATAGAATTATTATGAGATAAATTGTTTTCATAATTAAAATATTAACTAGTAAATTTAAGTAAACTTATTTTAAATTTCATATTCTTCCCACATTTTAGAAAACTTAGGATTATATTTTCTATTTCTAAATTTAATTCTTTCTTGTCTTTCACTAAATCTCTTCAAAACAGAATATACATAATTAGATTTCCAAATATGTCCATTTTCAGTAGTAAAACCTTTTTCATTTAAATATGACGCAATTCTGCGGTACCCTAAACCATTATCATGTAGTGTCTTAATCAATCTATAACGAGAGTACTGTTTTTTAGAAAATTTGTTAGGATTTTGCTCTGAAATAAGGTTGTTAAATCTTATTTTTACGTTGAAACAAATGTATCTAATTGAAGTTTTTTTAGTCAAGAAAAGACTGTTCTCACTCACTCCACGGTGAACGATTTGTGGGGTTGTGTGGTTTTATAATTATGAGAATACAAAAAATTAAAAGCATAGTAATTATGCGTCAAAAATATATACTGAACATCAAATTTTCAATACCCCATACTTAGGATAATGTTCTTAAAAAAACTATAAAAGTTGGAAGATTTTTTATATGAAAAATAAAATTATTATCGCACTAGTTTCATTTTTTTTAGGGACGCTTTTATGTTTTCACCTTGGAATAATGATGCTGCCATGTAAGTTTGATTTAATGCCAAGAATTGGGAGTGTCTGTATAATCAATGAAACTATTTCAATAGGCGGCGGAATAACCTATGCTGGTGAATTCAAAAACGGCAAACCTTCTTATGGTCGCTTAAATTACTCACAATTACGTGAAATAATTGAAAAAAAAGGACAAAATAATAGTTCAGAAGTGCAATCATATAAATTGGAGACCACTATATTAAATTCACTAAAGAGTTCAATCATAAAAATGATAGAAAACCAAAACTCAGTAGAAGTAAAACCCCTTAACATTGATTATGATTTTGATACTAATGCTTGGGTAATGTTTTCGTACTTTGGTGAATTTTCAAAATTGAAACCACATGGTGAAGGTAAATTAGAAACTATCATGTTTATGGGTAAAAATATCCTCAGTACGAAAGTTCTAGAGGGTTATTGGGAAAATGGAACATTAGTAAAAAACGGTTCTTTTTCTGACTAAAAGTATTCTCACAAAATATTTTAACTCGTAAGTAGTTTTATTAAATCAAATAATTAAAATTCTAAAAAAATTAACGTTGATGAATTGATGATTTTACTACTAGCATCATAAACCATACATTGTTGCCTTTCTTTTCTTCAATTTGAGTTTTAAGTTTTGAATAATAGGTTGAAACCTAATTTCCTTTCTTTCATCTGCAATCTTTTTCTTTTTAAGAATAGAAAATACATGAGTATTTTTGAATGTCCGTCCTCTGGTTGTTTTGTAACCATGTTCATTTAACCAATAAGAAATTTTTCTATAACCTATTCCAGAGTTATGTTTCTCTTTGATAATTTCCCAGAGTTTTTGTTGGTATGAAGAGTATTTTATTTTTTTGAGATTGGGTGCAGTGATTTTAATCGTAAATGATAGAAAAACTTGAATGTTTGAATTATCTAAAACCCACCTAACCCCATCATTCAACTGTTACTGATTTTGCTAAATTTCTAGGTTGATCTACATCCGTACCTCTTTCTTTAGCAACATGATACGCCAATAATTGTGCTGGAATAGACATAAGCACGGGTGACAATACAGATTTAAATTCATCTGAAAAATTAGGTATTTCAATTTTAAAATGAGCAAACGGAGCTTTATCTATACATGCTTTATCAGCAAATAAAAATATTTTTGCGCCTCTTGAGTGTGCTTCTTGTAAGTTGCTAATCGACTTATCTTCAAGACCATCAGCAATTAAGAACATAATTACAGGCAACTTGTCCTCTATTAAGGCTATTGGTCCATGTTTCATCTCACCTGCAGCGAATCCTTCAGCATGGATATAACTTAACTCTTTAAGTTTAAGAGCTCCTTCTAATGCTAATGGATAAAGATAACCTCTACCTAAAAATATCACACTATTAGCATTTTTTATTGCCTGAGCAACTGTAATTATTTGGCTTTCTAATTCTAACATTTTAGAAATAGCTCGAGGTAGTTTGTTCAAATAAGAGACGTAACTTTCTATTTTAGGTGGTTTTAAATTATTAAATTTTTTACCTAGCGCAATCGCTATTAAAAATAAAATTACTAATTGCGATGTAAATGATTTAGTACTAGCTACACCAATCTCTGGTCCAACCTTAGTACGCAAACTATAATCAACTTCTCTATCAATAGTACTCCCCTCTACATTGACAATAGCATTTGTTTTTAGACCAAGTTTTTTTGCATATCTAAGAGCCATAAGAGTGTCTAAACTTTCACCAGACTGAGATATAACTAACATAGAGCTTTGTCCAAATATAGATGGCTCTCGATACCTATACTCTGAAGCAAGATCAACAATTACAGGAACATCTGCAATTTGTTCAATCCAATATTTACCTATCAAAGCTGCGTAATAACTTGTTCCAGCTGCACAAATAATTAAAGAACTTTTTTGACTAAAACCTAATTTATCTAGATCTATATCAATAGTTGATTTGGGATTTATAAATGAAGAGATAGTGTGAGGAATAACTGAAGGTTGTTCATAAATTTCTTTTTCCATAAAATGCTTATAACCACCCTTGGTGATTAAGCCTAATTCAGATTGAACATTAATTATTTTTCTATCAATTTTATTAGATTCATTATTAAAAATTTCAATGTTATTAACTTTAATTAATGCATAATCACCATCTTCAAGATAAATTATTTTATTTGTTAAATGATTAATTGACTGAGCGTCAGATCCAACAAAATTTGATCCCTCACCTAATCCGATAGCCAAAGGTGAAGAATTTCTAGACACAAACAATTGATCAGGAAAATCTAAACAAATTGCAACAAATGCAAATGCACCTTTGATATCTTTTAGCACTAGCCTCCCTGCTTGCAGAAAGTCATGACCTTTTTTTAAATACTTGTTAAATAGATGAGGCAAAACTTCAGTATCGGTTTGACTTGTAAAAACATATCCTTCAGACTCTAATGTTTTCTTAATTGAAGCATAATTTTCTATAATACCATTATGAACTACAGCAACTCTATTTTCACTAGTTAATGGATGTGCATTTTTTATGTTAACATTGCCGTGAGTAGCCCATCTAGTATGCCCTAGAGCTATAGAAGTGTCATAATACAAATTATCTTTAGTTAAATCATTTACTTTATTAATTAAGTTTACAAGTTTTCCTTCAGACTTAGCGACTTGAATTGATTTTTGATAAAAGGATGCGATGCCTGCAGAATCATACCCTCTATATTCTAATTTTTTTAAACCCTCAAGGACAAGTGAACTTGCATTTTTTTTGCCTATAATACCGACAACACCACACATAACATATCCTCTAAATATAAAAAATTTCTTTGAATTTTTATTGTTAAACTTTTAAGCTTTATATTTTTAATCTTAAGTTATATAACATTTTTATGGATATATGTTCAATAATATTAAGTGCCGGTAAGGGAAATAGGATGTCTTCTGATATCCCTAAACCATTACATACAATTTCTGGGAAATCTATGCTTCAATGGGTTATTGATGCAAATAAAGCAGCTAAAATAGAAAAATCTATAATTGTAATCCCTGAAAATAATGACCTTATAAAAGGTATTACGAGTGATTTAAAAACAGTAACACAACCTGTAGCTCTAGGAACTGGTGATGCTGTCAAAAAGGCAACTCAACAATTAAGAGAATTTACAGGTATAATACTTGTATGTTTTGCAGATACGCCATTTATAACTCCTAAATCTTTACTTAAAATCATAAAAGCATTTAATAATGATACCAAGCTTGTGATTTCAGGCTTTAAAAAAAAGGAAAAAAATAATTATGGTAAAGTTATTTTTTCAGAAAAAAATAGTCCCGTTGAGATAATTGAACAAAAAGATGCTGAACTTAAAAATATTAATTCGCAATTTTGTAATGGCGGTATTATGGCTATACACAGCTCAGTAATAAACGATCTAGATAAAATTGAAAAAAACACAATAACCAACGAATATTATTTAACAGAATTAGTAAAGATTTTAAGTTTACAAAATAAAGGAATTGTCTTTGTTGAGATAAATGAAAATGAAATTTTAGGAATCAATAACCAAATTGATTTATCAATTGCAGAAAAAATTGCTCAACATTCTCTAAGAAAACAAGCTATGTTAAATGGCGTAAAATTAATTGATCCAGAATCTGTTTTTCTTAATTTTGACACTGAGATAAGTAAAAACGTAACTATTCACCCTAATGTTGTATTTGGTAAAAATGTTAAGATTTCTTCAGCAGTTGAGATCAAATCATTTTCACATATTGAAGATTGCGAAATACATGAAAATTGTGTAATCGGCCCCTTTGCAAGAATTAGGGGCGAAAGCATCTTAGGTAAGGAAACTAAAATTGGGAATTTTGTTGAGATAAAGAAAAGTAATTTGGACAAAAAAGTTAAAATCAACCATTTATCATACATAGGAGATAGTGAGATAGGTACATCTACAAATATTGGAGCGGGAACAATTACTTGTAATTATGATGGACACAATAAAAATAAAACAATAATAGGTAAAAATTCTTTTATAGGTTCTAATTCAACAATTATTGCTCCAATTAAAATTGGGGACGAAGTAACTTTAGGAGCGGGAAGTGTTTTTAATCAAGACGTACCAGACGACAGCCTATCAATAGGTAGAGCTCGACAAATAATTAAAGATAAAAAGAAATCTTAAATCATCTGACTAATATCCTCTATAAGACAATCTATTGTGAGTAAACAAACCTGGAGCAATTACGATGTCAAATTTTTGTTTTCTCCACCAAGAATTATTCAACTCAATTTCTATATTTTTAAATCCATTAATCTTTTTTTTTGTATTTATTTCTTCTGCCTTTTTTACAATTATGTCTAAATATTTTTTTCTATCTACTAAAATTCCTAAATTTGCCCAGTTTAAAACAGAACTAGGTACTCGGTAAAAGCCATTAGCAATTGCATAGACCTTATCTGGGTGACGTTTATCAGGATTGCTGATTACATAAGTTGACGTTCCTATTAATTTTTCTGCTTTTGAAGGTCTTAACAATCTCTTCATACGAGAAACAAAAGTATTTGACCAATAGCTTTTATATTTCTTGAGAGCTACAAATGGCTCTCCCGGATCGTTTCTATTTCTTAATCTAACTTGAATAACGTTAGGCATTGATAACAGCTCTATAGAAGCTTTTAATTGATCGTAAGTTGTTTGTTTATTTTCTATTAATGGCAAGTCATTCTCTAACAATAATAAAGGTCCACTCGGCATTAGTTCTGCTAAAGTTTTAAAACCATGAAGAATACCTTTATTTTTTTTTATTAAAATTGGTTGATAATTGAATTCTGTAGCTATTTTTAATCCTTCCTCTGTATATTCAGGCAAACAAATAAACTTTTTATTTGTAAGTAAAGACAAGCCGTTTTTTTGATATGAAATAAGTGAATTAACTAAACTGTCGTAACCTTGCCAACTTAAAATACCAATTGAAAAATTAAGAGTAGACATTATAAATTTTCTAATTATGACTGATTAACATCAATATCTTCTAAAATGAGTGCTTCAAATTCTCTCAGACGTTTATATACGCTCGCTAATTCAATAATAGTTGGCCATGCTTTTAATAAATATTGCATAGACCCCTCAACTCTTCCAAAAGCTCTAATAATCTGTTGCATAACACCAAGTGTTACAACACCTGCAACAATGGCTGGTGCTAAAAACACATAAGCAGATAAAACATTAGCTTGTAAATAAGCCATACGTCCAACATTAAAATATAAATAACGAAGATAACTTAAAAAATGGATACTCCTAACATCATCAAATAATTCTTCAATCTTTTTTGGTCTAATATTTCCATCATCTTCTGCAATGACGAGTAACTTTCTATACGCAGCTTCTTTCTTTTGTAAATCGTATTCCACTCCTACTAACCTTAATATCCACCCTAACGCTATTAAAAAGATGGTTCCACCTAAAGTCCATATCAAAGCACCTGTGATCAGACCGTATTGCCAATCTCCAAAGAAAAATATTGGAATTCCAACTGACAATCCTAATAATATTGGAATAAACTGAATTAAAACCATTATTGATTCAATTAAACTTGTACCAAGTGATTCCATTATTCGAGAAAACTTTATTGTATCTTCTTGAACTCTTTGAGCTGCTCCCTCAATGTTACTAGCTCTTTCATAAACTGAGTGATACCACTCAACCATAGCTGCCCGCCATCTAAATAAGAAGTGAGCTGTAAAAAAACTAATAATTACATAAACTGATACATATAAACCAGCTAATGAAATAAATGAAAACAAGCTTTCCCAGTATTCTTCAATTGTAATTGAATTAGGTTTAGATAAAGCTTTTTGGATCATATCATAAAATTCTCCAAACCACTTATTAATTTCAACATCAATTTTTACTTGAACCCAAAGTGATGATAAAATTACAAATGATCCAATCCATGACCATAAAAGCCATTTTTTTATTACAAAAAATCTAAACATCTGAAACCCTTTAAATATTGCTGATTATGCTTCATTTTTATGTACATTGATACTTAACACTACTCCTACACTAATCAAAATCGTGAATAACGAAGTTCCACCGTAACTTATTAATGGCAAAGGTGCTCCCACAACAGGCAATAATCCACATACCATACCTATATTTAGAGTTAAGTAGAGAAATATTAATAATCCTACACCAAAAACTATTACTTTTGAAAATAAAGTGTCTACAGTAAAACTAATTTTAACAATAGATGCAATCAATACACAAAAAATTAAAATTATAGTCATCGCTCCAAAAAAACCTAATTCTTCAGAAATTAAAGTAAAAATAAAATCTGTGTGTTTTTCAGGTAAATAATTCAATCTGCTTTGACTTCCTAATAAATAACCTTTTCCAAAGAGCCCTCCTGAACCAATCGCTATTTTAGATTGTATGATCTGGTAACCACTGCCTAAACTGTCAATTTCGGGATTAAGAAAAACTAAAATTCTATTCTTTTGATAATTATATAACTGTTGCCAAATTATTGGGACAGAAGAAATAAACGTTAATAAAAATATAAAAACAAACTTTAGAGACACACCCACATAAAAAAGTATTGCAAATCCTAATATAATTATAGTTAATCCCGTTCCTAAATCTGGTTGAGAAATTACAATCAAACCTGGTATAATGATATATAAAATTGGAATGACGTAAGAAAACAGTCTGTTGAAGTTGATTTTTGATAATTGATCAAAATATCTAGCTAACATTAAAATTAATGCAAATTTCATCAGCTCAGATGGTTGAACGTTTAATCCACCTATCGTAATCCATCTTTGAACGCTTCCAACACCAAAAAACTTAACAAAAACAAGTGACAGTAAGCCTAATAAAAATGATATCAGAGTGAGTTTATAAAAAAATTTTGGATGTATAAATGTTATTATAAACATTAAAAATACACCTATAATTAATCTTATTAAGTGACTTTTTGCCCATGGATTCCAATTGCCTCCCGCTGCTGAGTATAACGCAGCAACCCCCACTAAACCTAAAAAAACAACACATAAAACCATAACCCAATTAATTTTTAAAAATTTAGTTAATAAAATATTAGTAGGATTGTCTGTAGAAAATTTATTGCTTTTATAATTCATAATTCTTTACACATTTTATATTTTATATTTTAAACAAATTTTTAAATACATCTCTAGCTATGGGTGCCGCAACTGAGGAGCCACTTCCTCCATGCTCAACGACAACACTTATAGCGTATTTTGGCTTAGAAATTGGAGCGTAACCAACAAAAAGTGCATGATCTCTTTTTTTCCATGGTCTATCTTCATTTTTAATTAGACCTTTTTCTCTTTCTTCTTCAGTAATTCTTACAACTTGCACGGTTCCAGTTTTACCAGCCATTTCAACCTTTTTAGATCCAATTTTATATTTTTTTGCAGTACCTTTTTTGCCAAGTACAACCTCTTCCATTGATTTTTTTATAAATTTTAGATGTTCTTGGTTAATATCAAGATTGTTAAATTCTTTGTTATTATTGTTTTTAATTAAAGAAGGATTAATAGCGTATTTACTATTTGCAATTCTAGATACCATGGTTACAAGTTGAAGAGGAGTGGTTAAAATGTATCCTTGACCAATTGATGCGTTTAAAGTTTCTCCATATGTCCAATTCACACCGTCTCTTTGCAATTTCCATTTAATATTTGGCACCACGCCTTTTGTTTTTTCATCTGTCTCAATATTATAATATTGCCCTAAACCAAGTTTTTTCATCATGACAGCAATTTTATCTATACCTACCTTTAAACCTAACTCATAAAAAAATACGTCACATGATTGCTCAATTGCCTGCATTAAATTTAGACTTCCATGTCCATTCTTGGCCCAACAATGAAAATTACTAGTTCCAAACTCTTTTACTCCAGTGCATGAAAACTTAGTCTTATAATTAATAATTCCACTTTCAAGTGCTGCTAATGCAACTGCCATTTTAATAGTGGACCCTGGAGGGTATACTCCAGACATGCTTCTGTTAAGTAGAGGAGATCTAGTATTATTTTTTAATACACTCCACTCATTATCACTTAATCCATTAGAAAACATATTCGGATTAAACCCAGGTGAAGAAACACAACATAAAAGTTCACCATTTTCAACATCCATAACTATAACTGAACCCGAATGTGGATTAACTATCTTATTGGCTTGATTAGTATAAACAAAGTTATTATCAATGTATGAAATGTTTTCGTTAACTTCAATCTGCTTTTTAATTACTTTATTTTGAATCGACGTTAAATTATAATTACCCATTTCTAATCTTTGCATTGCAAAAGCTTGTAAACTCATGTCTAACGAAACTTGTATATCTTCACCAGAACCGGTTTGCTCATAAATCCGTGTGTCTATAACATGACCTTTTGATGTCACTTCATTTCTTTTTCTTCCAAATTTGCCTCGTAACTCAGTATCAAAAAACTTTTCCAAGCCTCTTTTCCCAACATCAAGACCAGGAACCGTCACCACATTACTATCAAGTTTATCTAATTTTGAAAATACACCTGTATATCCAGTAACATGACCTACTATTTTCCCTTGAGGATAAACCCTTTTCTTTGAAATTAAAAAAGTAATTTCTGGAAATTCTACATTCCTTACTGCTAATTTTGAGACATCTCTTTGAGAAAGGTTTCTTGTTATCAAAATTTCTTTAGGGTTATTGTTTTTTTTTTCATTCAAAGAAGAGTAGAATCGATCAAGATCTTTTTTATCAATATATATAATTTGTGATATTTTATAAATTAAAGCTTTAACATCTAACGATTCACTCCAATTTAACACAAGAGAAAAACTATCCATGTTACCTGCTAAAAGACGCATTTTCCTATCTAATATTCTACCTCGTTCTGGAGGAATAATAAAATAGTTAAATTGGTTTTGATTCGATAGCTTCTTATATTTCTGATTTTCAATTATTTGTAGGTCAAAAAATCTCCAACTTATACCTCCAACTACAAGAGTTTTTAAAAATGAAAGAAAAAAAAATCTTCTAGTTAGAGTTTGCTCTAATATTTTTTGATTATTATTTTTCATGCATCAACTTTTAAATAATCTTTGAATAAAATAAAATGAATTTATAATAATGTTTACAATTGGAAATGATACCAAGGTTATTCCAATATAATATAATATTGGACTGAGATCAGGAATTTTTAAATTCAACAACATATTAATTAACAAAGTTACAGTAAATGCAATAACAAAAATTATGGTAAAATATAACCAATCATCTTCATGTTTTTCATCAGCAATGTTAATTCTGATATTCTCAGTTAAATATTTAAACAATAAAAAGTAAATAGAAGTTAAACCTAAATTATTCCCTAAAAAAACATCATTTAATAAACCAATGCAAATTAAATTGAAATTAGAAAGTATATAATTAAATTTCTTAATAAACAAAAAAATTATAATCGAAACTAAACTCGGGGTTGCAGTATTAAATATTAGAAAAAAACTTAGAGATACTTCGATGTTGATCAAAAAAAAGATACCTATAAAAAAAAAGATGCTTTTTGATAAATTATATATAAAATAAAATATAAGATTATTATTCATTAATCTTCAGCACTCTCAATTTTTCTTCTTCCACTCGAATCGATTCCCTTAAGACCCCGAGAGGTCTTGGGTTTTTGCATAGGTGCAAAACCATCAAAGTCATTATTAGCATCTTGAGGTAAATTAAAATTTGTTATAATTGAAATATAAGTAATCCTATTAAGATCTACAGAAGGCTTTACGGAGTATTTCCCAGAAAAAGTTTTAACTACATTTCCAATATTTATGCCTGCGGGCAGTCTGCCACCATGACCAGATGTTTCCAAAGATTCACCTTCAATAAGAGTTGCTTCAGAAGATAAAAATTTGATTTTTAACAATTGACTATTCTGTCCTTGAATGATTGCTGGCCAATTACTTTGTGTTAAATAAGCAGGTATCATTGAATTAATATCTATAATTAATAATATTCTACTAGAATTAAAACTAACATTAACCACATAACCAACTAATCCAAGAGAAGAAATAGCTGGTTGACCTATTTTTACTCCATCTTTAGTACCTGCATCAATTAAAACTGTGTTAGCAAACGTGCCTCCAGGTGATGTTAATGCTCTACCAGTAACTATTCTAATTTTATTTTGGGGTATGGAGTTTAATAATTTTCTTAACTCTAATAATTCAAGTTCATTACTTGCAATTTTACTATTTGAAACTCTAAGTCTTCTAATTTCACTTTTTAGCCTTATATTTTCGTCTCTTAAAGATCCCGTTGATTTTACTTCTTCAAGAACACCCGCTATTTCTTTAACAGGCTTGTTAAACATATAGGTGATTGGAGCTGTAAAATCAGACACAAAAGCTTTGAAATTTCTTACTGCAATAAGATCTAATTTTCCTAAAAAAACTAAAATTAAGCATAATAAAACTAAAAAGAAATTAAAGTTTTTTGAGTATTTGAATGTTTTTTTATTTGACGGCTTGCCTGAAACCACCTGATACCACTCGAAAAAAAAAGTTAATATAAACTAAACACCTATCAACACGTTTCTTAAAGATTTCATTTCATCAAGACAACGGCCTGTTCCCATTACTACACAAGTAAGAGGATCTTCAGCAATTACAACAGGTAATCCAGTAGCTTCTCTTATCGTTGTATCTAGATCTCCTAAAAGAGCTCCACCTCCAGTAAGCACTATACCTCTTTCGACTATATCGGCAGCTAATTCTGGTGGTGTTTGTTCTAATGCTGTTTTAGTAGCTTCAATAATTTGACCAACTGGCTCAGCCAAAGCTTCACAAATTTGAGCTTGATTTATTTCAATTTCTTTTGGGACCCCATTTACTAAATCTCTACCTCTAACTTCAATACTTGCACCTACACCATCTTTGGGTATTTTTGCTGTTGCAATTCCCTTTTTTATTCTCTCAGCTGTCATCTCTCCAATTAATAAATTATGATGACGTCTGATAAATGCCACTATTGCATCATCAAATTTATCACCACCTACCCTAACTGATCGAGCATAAACGATATTACCTAATGATAAAATAGCTACCTCTGTGGTACCCCCTCCAATATCGACTACCATTGAACCTGATGCTTCTGTAACTGGTAAATTTGCTCCAATTGCTGCAGCCATAGGCTCTTCAATAAGATACACTCTTCTAGCACCAGCAGCTTCTGCTGATTCTTGTATTGCTCTTCTTTCTACTGCAGTTGCTCCAGATGGTACGCATATCACTACCTGAGGACTAACTAAAGCTGATCTTTTATGAACTTTTCTAATAAAATGTTTAATCATTTCTTCTGCGACATCAAAATCGGCAATCACTCCATCTGCCATTGGCCTGATTGCTTTTATATTCCCAGGAGTTTTACCAAGCATGGTTTTTGCTTCTTCACCCACTGCTAATACTTGGGATTTACCTCTTATCTCTGTGATTGCTACTACAGAAGGTTCGTTTAAAAGAATACCCTGACCTTTGACGTAAACTAGTGTATTTGCAGTACCCAGATCAATTGCAAGGTCAGCAGAAAGTAATCCTCTTAAATATCCAAACATTTGTAATTCCTTATAAACTATTTACAATCCTAGTTAATAAATATTATTATCATAGAAAACAAGATAAATAATTAATTTAAAGTAAAGTTTAAATAAATTCTAATTTTTATCTTTATCTACTAATCTGTTAGCAGTAATCCAAGGCATCATAGCCCTTAGTTCATTTCCCACAGCTTCTATTGGATGGTCAGCAACTTTCCTACGAGTAGCTTTAAAACTAGTTTGATTAACCTTGTTTTCTAACATCCAATCACGCGTAAATTTTCCCGACTGAATATCTTCTAGTATTCTTTTCATTTCAGCCTTAGTTTCTGAAGTTATTAGCCTAGGACCAGTAACATATTCTCCGTATTCTGCAGTATTACTGATGGAATAATTCATGTTTGCAATTCCACCTTCATATATCAAATCAACTATTAATTTAACTTCGTGAAGACACTCAAAATAAGCCATTTCTGGAGCATAACCAGCCTCAGTCAGAGTTTCATAACCTGCTCTAATTAACTCCACCAAACCTCCGCATAACACTGTTTGTTCTCCAAACAAGTCAGTCTCACACTCTTCTTTAAATGTGGTTTCAATCACGCCTGACCTTCCTCCTCCAACAGCAGAAGCATAAGACAAGCCAATATCATGTGTGTTACCAGAAACATCTTGATCAATTGCTATTAAACAAGGAACTCCTCCACCTTTTTGATATTCAGATCTCACTGTATGGCCAGGACCTTTTGGAGCAACCATAAAAACATCAATATCATTTCTGGGTTCTATTAGGTTAAAGTGAACGTTTAATCCGTGAGCAAAAGCTATTGCCGCTCCTGATTTCATATTTTTTTCAATTTCTTCTCTATAAATTTCACCCTGAAGTTCATCAGGGGTTAACATCATTATAACATCAGCCCATTTTGAAGCATCTGCAACATTCATTACTTTAAAACCTGCAGATTTTGCTTTATCTATAGAATTAGAATCTGAACGTAAAGCAACTGCAATCTCCTTTACTCCACTATCTCTTAAATTAGCTGCGTGTGCATGACCTTGACTACCATAACCAACAATAACAACTTTTTTATTTTTAATTAAATTAATATCTGCATCTCTGTCGTAGTACACTCGCATTAAATAACTCCTTAAGTAAGTAAATGAAAAAATATAATAATCTTATTATCAGGTAAGTTTAATTTGTTCTAGTACTTTTGTTTCTGTTTTGTCACCTCTTGAAATTGCAGAAACACCAGTACGTGATATCTCTATATCTCCAAGTGATTTCATCAGCCCTATGAAGGCGTCTATTTTATTAGGCCTTCCTGTTAATTCAAATACAAAACTGCCTAGAGTAACATCTAATGTTCTTGCTCTAAACGTTTCTGCTATTCTCAAAGCCTCTACTCGATTAGCCCCATCAGCAACTAATTTAATTAATGCTAATTCGCTTTTAATAAAAGGACCTTCCAATGTAAGATCCCTTACAAGATGGACAGGAACAATTCTTAAGAGTTGTGACTTTATTTGTTCTATTGTCATAGAAGTACCTCTAGTTACTAGTGATATTCTAGATAAATGACGTCTATTATCTATTTCAGTAACTGTAAGACTTTCAATGTTATAGCCCCTGCCAGAAAACAAACCTATTACCCTTGCAAGAGTTCCAGGTTGATTATCAACAACAAGAGATAATGTTCTTGAAGTTTCTTCTTCATTAATTTCATTATTTTGATATACTGACATCTTAATTACCTTTTAAACTAAAGCTAAACCAGATTCAGATGTATCTGCACCCTTATCATCTGAACTAAGTATCATTTCATTATGGGCCGCACCAGAAGGTATCATTGGAAAACAATTTTCTTCTTTTTCAACTCTAATATCAGCTATAACTGGGCCATTAGTATTGATCATTTCATCAATTGTAGCATCTAAATTACTAACATCATCAACTCTTAAACCTTTTATACCAAAGCTTTTTGCTAACATTATAAAGTCTGGCAAAGAAGATGTGTAACTTTGACTATATCTTGACCCATGATTTAATTCCTGCCACTGTCTTACCATGCCCATCCATTGATTATTTAAAATAAAAATTTTAATTGGTAAATTATACTGAACAATTGTTGAAAGTTCTTGCATGTTCATTAAAAAAGAAGCTTCGCCAGAGATGTCTATAACTAAAGATTTTGGATGAGCAATTTGTACCCCAACAGAAGATGGTAAACCATAACCCATTGTACCCAAACCTCCAGAAGTCATCCAATGTTTAGGGGCAGAAAACCCAAAATATTGAGCAGCCCACATCTGATGTTGACCAACTTCAGTAGTTACATAAGTATCTTTATCTATTGTCTTTTCATATAAAGATTTTATAGCCTGTTGAGGCTTGATAATTGTTGCACCTTGGATAAATCCCAATGAATTCTTGGCTCTCCAATTATTTATTTGATTCCACCAGCTGGATTTAGATTGTATACTTTTTATATTATGACTTTTTTTGATCTCTTTAATCAAAAGAGATAAAACTTCTTTACAGTCGCCAACTATTCCAAAATCCACATGAACGACTTTATTTATTGAAGATTTATCAATGTCAATATGAATTTTTTTTGATTTAGGCGCAAATGCGTTTAATCTTCCAGTAACTCTATCGTCAAACCTAGCTCCCACGTTTAACATTACATCACAATTATGCATTGCTAAATTCGCTTCATAAGTTCCATGCATACCAAGCATACCTAAAAAGTTTTTGTTCTTATTTGAGACTACGCCTAAACCCATAAGTGTCAAAGTTACTGGAGCCTCAAGTAAATTAACTAACTCAGTTAATAAATTAGATGCTTCTAGACCAGCATTAACCACACCACCACCAGCATATATTATTGGTTTTTTTGAATTAATTAACAAGTCAGCAGCTTGACTAATAATTTCAACATCAATTTGTGGTAAAACAGTAGTTAAAATTTTATTAATTTTAGTACGTTTTTTTATATATTGTATATTAGTCAGTTGTATATCTTTTGGAAGATCAATAAGCACTGGCCCTGGCCTTCCTGATGACGCGATTTCGAATGCTTCATGAACCGTAGCACATAACAAATCAGCATTTTTAACTAAATAATTATGTTTTGTACAAGGTCTAGAAATACCTGTAGTGTCCGCTTCTTGGAATGCATCGGTCCCAATTAAATGAGTTGGAACTTGTCCACTAAGACAAACTATTGGAACTGAATCCATTAATGCATCAGTTAAACCAGTAATTGCATTGGTGGCACCTGGACCAGACGTAACCAAAACACAACCTACTTTCCCAGTTGATCTCGCATAACCTTCAGCAGCGTGAACAGCAGCCTGTTCATGCCTCACTAAAACATGTTTAATTTTTTTATTTTTAAAAAGAGCATCGTATAGTGGAAGGACAGCACCACCAGGATATCCAAAAATCACTTCTACACCATTTTCAACTAGGGCTGTGATTACAGCCTCAGCTCCAGTCATTTTATTATCTTTACTCATCAATCAAAACTTCCAATTATATTGTTTTGAATTAAATAACAAAAACTCAAATAACCGTCAATAAATTATTATAATATTGCAATTAAATGGACTTAATTAAAATTTAATTACATATTAATAACTTTATATGGAATATAATTATGCTTAAACCATGTTATTTGTCTTTTCACATAACGTCTCGTATCTCTCATACTCAAGGAAATTGCTTCTTCAAGAGAAATTTCTTTATCTAAATAACTTAGCAGCCATTTAACACCAAGAGATTTAGCAATAGGTAACGATCTATCAACCTTATGATAAATTGATTCCACTTCTGCTAAACCGCCGTCTAAAAGCATTTTATTAAATCTATCGTCACACTTATTATAAAGAGTTTTTCTATCTAAACAGAATAAAAAAGGATAAATAACCTTATCAATTTTTCTTTCTCTTGGTAGACTATGCCAATAAGACATATTTTTTCCTGTTTCGACAAAAACATTATATGCCCTCAATAGCCTCTGCTTATCGTTATTTCTCCTTTTAAAAGAAGGATCTATATCAAAGACCATCTCTTTAAATTTTTCAATGCCAATTTGATTAAACTTTGACAAACATTGTTTTTTTGTTTTTTTGGTTATATTAGGAATTGGTGACAAACCATTTATCACAGCATTTAAATATAAACCAGATCCTCCTACTAGAATGGGTACTTTCTGAAATTTTCTAATATCAATCAGAGTAGACTTTAGATCTAACAACCAATCTGAAACTGAAAAGTTGATATTGGTATCCACATAACCATACAAAAAATGAGGCACATCTTTCATTTCATTTTTTTTTGGCCTTGCTGAGAGTAAGTTAATATCCTTATAAACCTGAACTGAGTCGGCGTTTATTATTGCTCCATTGATTCTTTTAGCAAGTTCAATTGCAATAGAAGATTTACCTGTACAAGTAGCACCAGCAATAATAATCATATCATTTTTCCAAGAATATTTATTTTTGGTTAGGTCAAATGATTTTTCAAAATTTACAGTACTAGACATAATAACTACAATCATATATCAAAATTTTATGGAATTTTATATACTAATAACAGATACAAAAGAATGTAAAATCAATAATTTTATATTAGACTCTATTTCCGGGTATATAGAAGCTAGTACTGGTAAAAAAATACTTTTAAGAGAACTTAGTTCTAATAAAGCATATGAGTGGGTATTTTCTAAAACCATAATAAATGAAGAAACAAAAAATTGGATAAGCAACTTTCTTTCTTCACATAATATAGATTGTAATTTTATTAAATCTGATAAAAACAGAAAAAAAAAATTACTTTTAGCTGATATGGATAGCACGATAATCGAAGAAGAAAGCTTAGATCAGTTAGGAAAATTAATTGGTAAAGAAAAAAATATTATTGAAATTACTGAAGATGCTATGAATGGAATAATAGATTTTGAAGAAGCCTTAATTAGAAGAGTAGCCATGCTAAAAGGTCATTCAGCAGATATATTAGGCCTTTTAAAAGAAAAAATAAATATTAATGTTGGTGCCAAAGAACTAATTAAAACTATGAACTTTAATGGGTCAAAAACTATTTTAGTCTCTGGCGGATTTACTTTTTTGACTGAACACTTAAAAAGTATATTAGGTTTTACCTATGCTCACGCTAACTCACTTGAAATTATACAACAAAAAGGTATCCTCCCCATACTATCTGGGAAAGTCATAGAGCCTATATTAAACAAAAATTCTAAACTAGAATATTTAAGAATGTATATTGAAAAGTATAGATTAAATGATACAGACACAATCTGTGTAGGTGATGGCGCAAATGACATTGAAATGATCAAAAATGCTGATTTTGGAGTATCTTTTAATGGCAAAAAAATACTTGATCAAGAAGCAAATATCCACTTCAAAAACACTAACCTTAGAGGCTTGTTATATGCTCAAGGTTATAGTGATAAAGAGATAATTAAATAATAATTATTTTAATTCCAATGCTACAAATCTGGTGCCACTCTCAACCTTTACAAGAAGAAGGATAGCTTTTCTTTTTTGTTTAATAGCATTTTTAATAGCATTTTCAATCACATCTATAGAATTAACTTCTATTTGACCAACTCTTACAATTACCATACCAGGCAGAAGACCAGCTTCTTGTGCAACACTACCTTCTTTAACGGAAGAAATTAAAATTCCTGTTTTTATTTTTTTGAGTTTAAATTTATCTATGTTGGATTTTGACAACTCCTCGGCTACAAAACCTAACTTTTCAAAAGTCTTAGATTTGGAATTTTTATTACCATTAGATTTAGTAATGAGGTTTTCTTTTTCAGCTAATTCTAATTCTCCTAAAACAACATTTAAAGTAATTGTTTTACCGTTTCTTAAAATAACTAAAGGGACTGATTTACCAACCGGTGTTCCTGCAACAACTTTAGGTAACTCTTTCATAGTATCAATATTAATGTCATTAAATTTTAAAATAACATCCCCAGTTTTTACGCCTGCCTTTTGAGCAGGGCCACCTTCAGTTGCAGATGAGACTAAAGCACCTTTTACTGACTTCATTCCTAAACTATCAGCTATTTCTTCTGAAATTTCCTGGATTAAAACACCAAGCCAACCTCTTTTAGTTCTTCCATATTGTTTAAGTTGATCTGTAACTTGTTTAGCTAAGTTTGATGAAACTGCAAATCCAATACCTACAGAACCACCAGATTGAGAAAAAATGGCTGTATTTATACCTACCACATTTCCGTCCATGTCAAATAATGGCCCCCCTGAATTACCTCTATTAATAGAAGCATCAGTTTGAATATAATCATCATATGAACCTGACAAATTTCTACCTCTTGCAGATACTATTCCAGCTGTTACAGTACCACCAAAACCAAATGGATTGCCTATTGCCATAACCCAGTCACCTACTCTTAGCTTATTAGAATCTCCAAACTTCACGGCAGTTAATTTAGTTTTTTTAGGGTTTATTTTAAGAAGTGCAACATCTGTTTTTGGATCCTTACCTACAACTGTAGCTTCAAAAGACGTATCATCATATAATATAACCATAATTTTTTCAGCATTATCAATTACGTGATTATTAGTAATGATGTATCCGCTTTTATCAATAATAAATCCTGAACCCAGTGATTGTGCTTTACGCTTTTTTCCACCAGGCTTTTCAAATTGTTTAAAAAAATCTTCAAAAGGTGAACCAGGAGGGAAAGAAGGCATTTCTCTTGATTTTTGTTCTATAATTGTTGTTGTTGAGATATTTACTACAGAAGGACTAAGCTTATCTGCTAGATCTGCAAAACTCTCAGGCACGCTATTAGAGTGAGCTATACTTGCTGAAAAAAACAAAAGGAAAAAGTTAGTTAATAATAAATTACTACTTTTTATGAAAACATTAAGATTTGACATTATTCACCTTTAATTATTATTTTCAAAATTAATACCAGAAAAAAGGCGGCTTTAAGGCTTAATTTTGGGTAAAATTTGTTATTTTATAAATAGTTAAATTAAATACTTTTATTTGCCACCTTGATTACCAAAATAACTAAAAAAGTCACTGTCTGGACTCAAAAGCATTGTTGTACCGTCATCAGAGAAAGTATTTTCATAAGCAAGCATAGATCGATAAAATTTAAAGAATTTTTTATCTTGTCCGAAAGCGTCAGAATAGATTTTTATAGCTTCACCATCTCCATTTCCTCTTAGTGCCTCTGCTTTTCTTTTACTTTCAGCTACTAAAACAACTTTTTGCTTTTCAGCGTCTGCTCTGATTTTTTGAGCTTCCTCAGAACCTTCTGCTCTAAACTCTTTTGCTTCCTGATTTCTCTCAGTTTTCATTCTATTAAAAATATTTTGAACAGTAGCTTCAGGATAGTCAGCTCTTCTTATTCTAACATCAACAATTTCCATTCCAAGCTTTTTAATAGTGGAGTTTACCTCTCCGCTTATATCATCAACAATTTGTGTTCTAGCGTCTGACAAAATTGCTGTAAGCTCAAATTTACCAAAAACTCTTCTTACTGATGAATCTATTATAGATTCTAATCTCTGCCGTGCTCCAAACTCGCTTCTAACAGTTTGAAAAAAAAGTAGAGGATCTATAATTTTGAATCTTGAATAAGTGTCTACCTCTAATCTTTTTTGGTCAGCCAAAATCACTTCTTCTGAATCCTTTGAAACTAGAGAAAGGACTCTTTTATCAAAATATGTAACTTCTTGAATAAATGGTATTTTAAAGTTTAAACCTGGTTTATTTATTAACCTTTTTGGTTCACCAAATTGAAGGATTAACGCTTGCTGAGTTTGGTCAACAGTAAAAAAAGAACTTAACAATCCAAATAAAACTGCAAGAAAACTTACTCCTGATATTATTTTATAAGAAGACATTATTTATCACCTCTTTGTTTTAATTGATCTAGTGGCAAGTAAGGAACAACTCCAGATGAGCTAGCTGACTTATCCATAATTATTTTTTTAACTTTAGAAAAAACTTTTTCCATGGTTTCTAAATAGATTCTTGATTGTGTGACTTCAGGATTTAATTTATAGCTTTCAAAAATTGAATTAAATCTATCAGCATCACCTTTTGCTCTATTTACGACTTCACTAGCATAAGCTTCAGCTTCTGAAATTAACTGAGCAGCCTCACCCCTGGCTCTCGGCACAATATCATTCCTGAAAGCCTCAGCTTCATTTATGAGTGTATCTCTATCTTGACGAGCTCTTTGTACGTCATTGAATGCATCAATAACTTCAGCAGGAGGATCAACTGATAATAATTGTACATCTCTAATTTCAACACCAGATTGGTATTCATTAAGTAAATCTTGGAGCATTGTTTTAGCCTTAAGCTGAATTTCTTGTCTACCATCTGTTAAGGCGGTTTGAATTTTGGTTTGGCCTATTATATCCCTCATTACTGATTGCGCAGCAACCTTTACTGTTTCTGGCGGATCTTGAATATTAAATAAATATGCACCAGCATCAGCAATTTTCCAAAACACAATAAAGTCAATATCAATGTTGTTTTCGTCACCTGTAATCATTTTTGATTCATCTGGAACATCTCTTCTACTGGTAGAAGCACCACCAAATGATCTGTAGCCAATTTCGATACGATTATCTCTGGTAACATCGGGAGTTAACACTTTTTCTATAGGGCTTGGGAGGTGATAATGCAATCCAGGTGGAGTGGTTCTTACCCACTCACCAAACCTCATTACTACACCTTGTTCTTGAGGATTAACTCTGTAAATACCTGACATTAACCAAATAGCTATAATTACTAAAAATATTAATGAAACTCCTTTTCCACCTCCAAAACCAGAGGGCATCATTTTTTTAAATTTATCTTTGCTTTCTCTAATCATTTGATCAACATCTGGTGGAGTCCCATTAGAATTTGGTCTTTTTCCCCAAGGGTTTTGATTACCACCGTTACCCCAAGGACCTGAACCATTATCGTTGTTTTTGTTTATAATCATAAAAGTTACTCCAGATTGACTATTAAAGAATTAAGTATAGTTAGACATAGATAATTCTGACACTGTTATAATTTATATTTGTATGGTACTAATGATTTTCAACCTTTATAATAATTATTTCTAGGTAAAATTTATGGAAAATAAAATATTATACCAAATTAATTCAACTCTTAAGTCTATTGTTCTAAAAAATAAAACTATAAACTTGTTAGATAGCAACTTAGTAAATGGATTGAAATTTCATAAAAATATAGTCAGCTTTACTCTTGAACTTCTTCCTGAACAACTAAAAGAAGCTCAAGAAATTAAGAAGATTATAGAAAAAAAGTTATTAAATATTAAAGATGTCCAAAAAGTTGAAATTATATTAACCGCTCATAATGCTAAGAAAGATAGTACTAGTAATTCACAAAATTCTCTTCTAAAGCCCGCCACTCACATAATTGCCGTAGCTAGCGGCAAAGGTGGTGTTGGAAAATCAACAACTGCAATCAACATTGCATTATCATTATCAAAGCTAAAATATAAGGTTGGTATTTTAGATGCTGATATTTATGGCCCAAGTCTGCCAAAGTTAACAGGTATTAGTAATAAACCCAAAAGTAATGGAAAAAAAATTATTCCACATAATGCTTTTGGATTACAAGCTATGTCAATTGGATATTTAGTTCCTGAGGATGCCGCAACAATATGGCGAGGACCAATGGTTATGAGCGCTATTGAACAATTGTTAAGAGACGTTGATTGGCAGGATTTAGAGATTTTAATAATTGATATGCCTCCAGGTACTGGAGATGCACAATTAACTTTATCACAAAGAGTTAAGCTTGCTGGAGCTATAATTGTGTCTACACCCCAAGATTTATCCTTAATAGACGCTAGAAAGGGACTTAACATGTTTAAAAAAGTTAATGTACCTATTTTAGGTATAATAGAAAACATGAGTTATTTTGTATGCTCTAACTGTGAAAAAAAACATCCAATATTTGGGAATGGCGGCGCTAAAATTGAAGCTGAAAAACTAGGAGTTCCATTCCTTGACGAAATCCCCTTGGATATAAAATTAAGAACAACCTCTGACGAAGGAAAACCAATTGTTGAAGAAGATCCTGATCACATTATATCCCAAAAATACATGAATATAGGATCTCGTATAATTGAAACAATATTAAAAAACAAAAAAATTTCTCCCACAATAACTCAATAGCTATAGTTTATTTATTCTTCTATATTGCCAATAACTAAACTCAGGATAGCTTTCATCTTTTTTGAAATGGTCTAATTTAATTTTATCCCATTTTCCTTCTTCAAGTATTGGAAATTTAGTCCCCACATTTGTATCAAATATTACTTTTGTTATCTCAATAACATTACAATACTGAAGCCCTAATTTATAGATTTGAGCACCTCCAAATAGAAAAATTTTATCTTTTGTCTCTGAATTATTAATTAATTTATTTTTTTCTATCCATTGATTACTTTTAGTTATTGCATCTTCAAATGAGTTTACAACAATTGCTCCTTCTGCTTTCCAAGACTTTGAATTAGTTAATACAATATTACCACGACCTGGAAGTGGTTTACCTATTGAATCCCAAGTTTTTCTTCCCATAATCAATGGGGTTCCAATCGTCAAAGACTTTAATCTTTTTAAGTCACCAGGTAAGTGCCAAAGTAACTTATTTCCATCCCCAATGATTCTATTTTGATTCATTGCAACTATTGCGATGAGGGGGAATTTCAAATTATTATTATTCATGTTTAAACTGCTATTGGAGCAGAAATACTTGGGTGTGGTTTGTAATCAGTAATTTCAAAATCTTCATATTTAAAATCATTTATGTTTTCAAACCTTTTTCTAAATTTAATATTAGGTAATTTTTTAGTATCTCTTAATAATTGAATATTAGCTTGCTCAATATGATTTTGATAAATATGCGCATCACCTAAGGTATGAATAAAATCACCTGGCGACAATCCACAAACATTAGCAATCATATGAGTAAGAATGGAATAAGAAGCAATGTTAAAGGGAACACCTAAAAATATGTCTGCACTTCTTTGATACAACTGACAGGATAACTTATTATTAGAAACATAAAATTGAAACAAACAATGACATGGAGGAAGAGCCATTGAACCTACATCTGAAGGATTCCATGCTGAAACCACCATTCTTCTTGAATCTGGATTATTTTTGATTTGCATTATGACATCTTCAAGTTGATCTAATTTTCTTCCATCTGGAGATTCCCATCTTCTCCATTGTTTTCCATATACTGGACCTAGATCGCCTTTTTCATCTGCCCACTCATTCCAAATTGAAACATTATGTTCTTTCAAATAAGAAATATTTGTATCACCTTTAATAAACCATAAAAGTTCATGAATAATTGACTTTAGATGAAGTTTTTTTGTTGTTAATAAAGGTAAACCATCATTTAGATTAAAACGCATCTGCCAACCAAAAATAGATTTAGTACCAGTCCCCGTCCTGTCACCCTTATGAGCACCTTTTTTTAGCACATGGTCTAGCAGATCTAAATATTGCTTCATCAAAACCTCAACAATAAAAACTTATACTATGTGCTCTTTAATTAAAAAAATAAATAATGTATAGTAAAAAAGTCATTTTAATGACTATGGTGATAAACATTTTTTAGAATAAGCTTAGCGGACCCGGGGGCGGTACCCGGCGCCTCCACCAATATGTTGAGGGGGCGAAATAGGATCGACGCATGTAGTAAAAATTAAACTTTCACTCGGCATTGTACCACCGTTATCGGACAATTTAAGTAGTTGCAAATGACAACTATGCTCCGGTAGCTGCAGCAGCGTAAGCAGCCAAAGCAACCGAAACTTAGTCCAATTCTTTAGCTAGTATTGGCGGGGTTCAAAATTACCTGGCAACAGAAAATTTGAGATGGCGAGGAGTTTACTTCTCGCCATTCTTATATTTGTAAATTTATCTTGAAACTGTAGCTAGAAAAAATATACAATAATATATAAGTTTCTTAAGGATTTGTTTTGACAGATAATAATGATGATGGATTTAAATCTAAAGGCTTCGACTATGATACTTTAGTTGAGGAAGGTCTTAAAGATGTAGTTAAGAGAGTTTTAAAAATTACATCAGAAACAGGTTTGATAGGAAATAGTCATTTCTTTATATCTTTTAATGGAGATGATCCTGATGTTATAGTCCCCAATGAATTAAAAAACACAGATAACTCTGAAATTAAAATAATAATACAACATCAATTTTGGGATTTAAAATCAACTGACAATCATTTTGAAGTTACTCTATCATTCAATGGCAAGAAAAAAAATATCTCAGTCCCATTTAAGGCATTAATATCTTTTACTGACCCTTCAGTAGGATTTGGACTCCAATTTAAAATTGACAAACAATTAAAACTCTCAAATGGAGAAAATCAAACTGAACTTTCAGATATAGAAAAAACACCTAAATCATCAGATAATGTAAAATCTGGTGAAATAGTCTCACTTGATGCATTTAGAGATAAAAAATAATATAATTTAAAAATTCAGGAGAGCGTTTTGAGCGATTTTTGCTATTCACCAATGTTTCCAGTTTCAAAAGATAAAACTGAGTATATTAAAATTTCAGATTCCTTTGTTAATACTACTAAAGTAAATGATACAGAAATTTTAATGATCGACCCTAAAGCTCTTACCTTACTTTCTCAAAGAGCTTTTAAGGATGTTTCTCACCTATTAAGAAAATCTCATCTTCAACAACTTAGAAATATACTTGACGACAAGAATGCATCAAACAATGATCATTTTGTTGCATTAACTATGCTAAAGAATGCTAACATAGCTTCTTCTGGTGTACTACCTATGTGCCAAGATACTGGAACAGCTATTATAATAGGCTACAAGGGTGAAAAAGTTTTTACAAATTCAAACGACGAGGAATACTTGTCTTTAGGTGTTTATAAAACTTACCAAGAAAATAATCTAAGGTTCTCTCAATTAGCCCCTATTTCAATGTTTGAAGAAAAAAATACTGCTAACAATTTACCTGCTGAAATTAGTTTATTTGCTAATCAAGGATTGGAATATAAATTTGCATTCGTTCAGAAAGGTGGAGGCTCAGCTAACAAAAGTTTTTTATTTCAAGCTACTCCATCTATTTTAAATCCAAATGATTTAAAAAAATTTCTATATGAAAAAATTATATCTCTTGGAACAGCTGCGTGCCCACCATATCATTTGTCAATTGTAATTGGAGGAACTTCGGCAGAAGCAAATCTAAAAACAGTTAAACTGGGCTCAATGCGCTACTTAGATGCTCTTCCTGAGAAAGGTAATGTTAACACAGGACACGCTTATAGAGATCTTGAGTGGGAAAAAATAGTTTTAGATTTAACAAGAGAAATGGGAATTGGTGCACAATTTGGTGGTAAATATTTCTGTCATGATGTTAGAGTTATAAGATTACCACGGCATGGAGCATCATTGCCGATAGGAATTGGTGTATCTTGTTCAGCAGATAGACAGGTTTTAGGCAAAATAAATAGAGATGGTATCTTCCTTGAAAAATTGGAAACTAACCCCAGTCAATTTCTACCAGATATAAATTTCAATGATGTTTCAGAAGATATAATTAATATTGATTTAAATCAACCTATGAAGAATATATTAGAGCAATTAGACAAATATGAAGTTAAAACACGTGTGTCTCTAACAGGACCCTTGATAGTTGCAAGAGATATAGCACATGCAAAGTTGCTTGAAAGATTAAATAAAAAAGGCTCTTTACCAGATTATATTAAGAACCACCCAGTTTATTATGCAGGTCCTGCAAAAACTCCTGAGGGAATGGCATCGGGATCATTTGGGCCTACCACTGCAGGTAGAATGGACGCATATGTTGATAAGTTCCAAGAAAATAATGGATCTATGATAATGTTAGCAAAGGGAAATAGATCTAAACAAGTGACAGACGCATGTAAAAAACATGGTGGATTTTATCTAGGCACAATAGGCGGAACTGCGGCAAAGGTTGCACTTGATTGTATTAAAAAAATAGAGGTTTTAGAATTTTCAGAGTTGGGAATGGAAGCAGTATGGAAAATAGAAGTAGAGAATTTCCCTGCATTTATTGTCATAGATAACAAAGGAAATGATTTTTTTAAAAACTAACTTAATTGCTTAAATACAAACTTTAATTTGTCATCTTTTTCATTATTGAATAAAGATCAGACTTTCCTTCAAATCCTATACCGTTAATTTCTGGAAGAGTTATATAACTATTACTGACTTTAACTTCATCCGGAAATCCTCCATAAGGTTGGAAAAGGTCAGGGTAACTTTCATTACCCCCAAGCCCTAACCCGGCTGCAATTGCCAATGACATTTGATGACCCCCATGAGGTATACATCTAGAAAGATCCCAATCATTCTCTTTAAGCATGTCAATTATATTTAGGTATTCAACTAATCCATAACTTAGGGCACAATCAAATTGTAACCAGTCTTTATCTTTTCTCATACCTGCATATCTTATGAGGTTTCTAGCATCCTGCAGAGAAAATAAATTCTCTCCTGTTGCAATAGATCCTGAGTAGTGATCACCTAACGCTTTGTGAAGTTCAAAATCCAAGGGGTCTCCTGGTTCTTCGTACCAGAAAAGGTTATAATTTGACAATTTTTTTGCATAATCAATTGCGGTTTTAAGATCAAATCTTCCGTTGGCATCAACAGCCAATCTATCATTAGGACCTAGAATTTTTAATACAGCCTCTATTCTTTTACAATCCTCTGAAAGAGATGCACCACCAATTTTTTTCTTAACAACAGAATAGCCTAAATCTAAATATTTTTTAATCTCGTCAGTTAAACCAACTATACCTTGCTCAGGCCAATAATATCCACCAGCAGCATAAACAAAAACGTCTCTATTAGGATTTCCATTACCATATTTTTCTGAAAGTACTTGGTATAAAGGTTTTTCTTCAATTTTGGAAACAAGATCCCAAATAGCCATATCAATAGTACCAACAGCTACGGATCTTTCTCCATGACCACCTGGTTTTTCATTTTTCATCATAATGTCCCACATTTTTTGGGGATCAAAATTAGTCTTATCTTCATTTAACATTGTTTCCGTTTTAGCTTCTAATAGTCTAGGCCTAAACCTTTCTCTTATAAGATGACCTTGACCATATCTACCATTAGAATTAAAACCATAACCTATAATAGGTTTTCCATTTTTAATAATGTCAGATACCACGGCAACTAAGCTAATTGTCATTTTAGAAAAATCTATATAAGCATTCTTAATGTTTGAACTAATAGATTTAGTTTCTTCGATAATTTTAGTTATTTTCATATTAGCAGTCTCAAACAAGTTAAATAAATATAATAATTTATTATTTAAATAGAAATCTTTATTTACTGTAGAGTATGAATATTAACCTTGGCGGGCTTTAAACCTAGGATTTTTTTTGTTAATTACGTAAAGACGGCCTCTACGTTTAACTATCTGACAATTTCTGTCTCTAACTTTTAATGTTTTTAAAGAGCTTACTACTTTCATGATTGCCAACCAAATAATTTAAATTTTTTATATTTATTATATTATCGTCTAATGTTGGTCAAGTTGTATTAACGAGAAATAAAAGTTAATTAAACTTTACCCCACAACCACCCAAACCACAGTAACCATTTGGATTTTTATAAAGATACTGTTGATGATAAATTTCTGCAAAATAAAAATCAATATTACTTTTTATCTCTGTAGTTATTTCTCCTAAACCTTGGGAATTAAGTTTATTTTGAAAGGTTTGCAATGTTTCTTTAATTTTTTTTAAATCTTGATTACAATTAATAAATATAGCCGATCTATATTGAGTGCCAATATCATTTCCCTGCCTCATTCCTTGAGTTGGATTATGTCCTTCCCAAAAAAGAATTAATATCTTTAATAGTTCAATTTTCTGAGGATCATACACTAACCTTACCACTTCTGTATGACCTGTTAATCCACTGCATACTTCTTCATATGTTGGGTTTTTAGTATGTCCTCCTGAATAGCCTACAGAAGTATGATAAATCCCATTGAGGTTCCAAAATATTTTTTCAGCTCCCCAAAAGCATCCCATACCTAAAATTATACTTTTATAACCTTCAGGGATTAAATTAATATCACGTCCGTTTATTTCGTGGATCAATACTTCATTTAAAGGGTTATCCCTTCCAACTAAAGCATCGTATTTATCTATAATTCTGTCCTTATATCTAGATAAAAACATCTAAAACCCCTTTTTAAGAAAAACAATTTAACTATAATAAAACCATAACTTGACCTAATCTTAATGGCAATATAATCAAATTATTATATTTTTAAAGGCTCAATCACAATGAACAAAGAAGATATATATGGAATAAATAAATGGGGCAATGATATCTTAGAAATTATGGATAATGGAAATATAGGTCTTAAAAACCCTTTTTATCCTGAAAACTCTCCAAGCGACCTTATTGAAATAATTAAGAGCCTTAATGAAAGAGGTATTAGTTGTCCAGTGCTTCTGAGGGTTACAGACTATTTAGCATTTAGAATACAACAGATTAATAATTCATTTTTGAATGCCATTAAAGAAATAGGTTTTAAAGGTAATTATAAAGGTGTCTTTCCAGTTAAAGTTAATCAACAAGCACAGGTCATTGATAGAATAGTTGAATTTGGAAAGAAATATGATTTTGGACTTGAAGTAGGGTCTAAACCTGAGTTGTTGATAGCATTAGCTCATGATTTATCTAGTGAATCTGCAATTATTTGTAATGGGATTAAAGATAGAGAGTTTATTCATCTAGCCATATTATCACAAAAAATAGGCTTTAAAACTATTTTAGTGCTAGAAAGTCCAAGAGAACTTGAACTTATTATAAAAATTTCAAAAGAGTTGAATATTAGGCCACTACTTGGAATAAGGATAAAATTAACTAATAAGGTAAGCGGTAACTGGTCACAATCTAGTGGAGACAGAAGTGCGTTTGGTCTTTCAGTAGAACAAGTTATGGATGTAATAAAAAAATTGAGAGCGCATAACTACTTAGATTGTTTGATTTTGCAACATTCACACCTTGGCAGTCAAATTCCAGATATTATTGAGATAAGAAAAGCAACTCAAGAGGCTTGTAGATTTTTTTCAGAAATTACTAACCAAGGTGCTCCATTAAAGTATTTAGACCTTGGTGGTGGGTTAGGTGTAGATTATACAGGTGAACAAAAGTCTGCTTTGAACTCTATAAATTATTCTCTAGATGAATATTGTACAAACATTGTGGAGACCGTAAAATACGAACTTGACCAATCAAACATATCACACCCCACTATAGTAACTGAATCTGGAAGGGCTTGTATAGCTTCAAGCTCAATGCTTATCTTTAATATTTTAGAAACTACAAATTTTGATAGTCGTGAAATTCAAACTAAAAATAAAAATGATCATCCACTACTAAAAAACATGATACAAATTCTTGAATATCTAGACTTAGATAGAGCACAAGAGTGTTTAAATGATTTAAATTATTACAGAGATGAAATAAGAGTTCTTTTTAGAAGCGGTCAAATTGATTTACCAAACATGGCTAAAACTGAAGAAACATATCTAAATATTATTAATAAAATTAAAAAAGTTTTAGTGTCATCAACTGAAATAACTGAAGAACTTCAAACTTCATTGGATAATATGGCTGATATTTATCATGGTAATTTTTCTTTATTTCAAAGTTTACCGGATGTTTGGGCAATTGATCAACTTCACCCTATTGCCCCAATACAAAAATTAGACAAAGATCCAAACAGAAGAGCCGTCCTTAACGATATCACTTGTGACAGTGATGGTATTATAAATAAATTTGTTTTAAGAGACGGTATTTCAAATACTTTACCTGTTCACAAAATTGAAAACGATGAGGATTATTTTTTAGGAGTTTTTTATATAGGCGCCTATCAAGAAACTTTAGGTGATCTTCATAATTTGTTTGGCGACACCAATGTTGTAACAATTAAGTTGAAAGAAAATGGTGGATATCAATTATTACACGAACAAGAGGGTGATACCATCTCAGAAGTTCTTTCATATGTTGAGTATGAACCAAAAGATATTATTAATAGATTTAAAAGTATAGTAGAAGATGCTGTTAGAAGTAGAGATTTATCATTATCAGAGAGAAAAGAGTTAACGCAATCTTTCAAGGAATCTATATCTGGTTACACTTATTTTGAAAAATAATTATTTTTTAAGATTATAGGAGAATATGAATGAATAACATATTAGTTATTGGCGCTGGTGGTGTCAGCAGTGTAACAGTTCACAAAATGGCAGGTCTTCCTGATACATTCAATAATATCACGCTAGCAAGCCGAACTTTAAAAAAATGTAAGAAGATACAAACTAGTGTGAAAACCAAATTCAATATTGATATAAATATTGCCGAATTAGATGCTGATAATGTAAATGACACAGTTAACTTAATTAAAAAAATTAATCCCTTTTTAGTTTTAAACCTTGCCCTACCCTATCAAGATCTAAATATCATGGATGCTTGCCTCATAACCAATACACATTATATTGACACAGCTAATTATGAGCCAAAGGATGAAGCAAAATTTGAATATAAATGGCAATGGGATTATAATACAAGGTTTGAAGAAAAGGGTTTGATGGCTCTTTTAGGCTCTGGTTTTGATCCAGGAGTAACAAATGTATACACGGCTTATACAAAAAAACATCTGCTAGATAATATTGATACTTTAGATATTTTAGATTGCAATGACGGAGATCATGGACACCCTTTTGCAACTAATTTCAACCCTGAGATAAATATCAGAGAGATTACATCTGATAGCAAACATTGGGAAAATAAAGAATGGAAAATTGGCCCTGCTTTAAAAAATAAAATTTCATTTGAATTTCCAGAGATCGGGCCTAAGAACATGTATCTTATGTACCATGAAGAGTTAGAAAGTTTAACTAAAAATTTCCCAGAAATACAAAGAGCTCGATTTTGGATGACCTTCGGTGATAGCTACCTAAACCATCTTGAGGTTCTTAAAAACGTGGGCATGACATCTATTAATCCTATTAAATATAAAGGGATCAATATCATTCCTTTGCAATTTCTAAAAAGTGTTCTACCTGATCCTGGAAGCTTAGGTAAAAGAACAAAAGGAAAAACTTGTATTGGGACTATAATTACTGGAACAAAAAACAACTCAGAAAAAACATTTTATACATATAATATCTGTGACCATGAAAACTGTTACAAAGAACTTGGAAGTCAAGCTATCTCATATACAACTGGGGTACCTGCTATGATAGGAGCAATGTTAATGATTAATAAAATTTGGTTTAAGCCAGGTGTCTGGAATATAGAACAATTTGACCCTGATCCATTTATGGATCTACTAAATAAACATGGGTTGCCAAGTAAAACTATAGAACTAGACAATAAATTAAACTTCTAGAGAATAAATATGTTACAAACAATGGGCGGTAACCCAAGAAACTTTCATAAGTTGGATTTATATTCTTTACCAAGCCCTTGCTTTGTAATTGACAAAAAAGCTTTAAGAAGTAATTTAAAAGTCTTACAAAAGCTTAAATTTGAAACTAACGTAAAAATCCTTATTGCCCTTAAAGCCTTTTCAACACTATCACTTGCCCCTCTAATTTCAGAATATTTAGATGGTTGTTGTAGTTCTGGTTTATATGAAACTAAATTAGCTGCAAAATACTTTCGTGGAGAAGTTAGCACGTTCTCGCCTGCTTTTAAGAGCTCTGAATTTGAAGAAATAGCTAGTTTATCCAATCATGTTATTTTTAATTCATTAAACCAATTTAATAATTTTTATAATATTGCTAAAAGATCAAAAAAAGAAGTTGGTATAAGAGTTAATCCCCTTTATTCAGAAGTTACAAACCCAAAATATAATTCTGCTGGAGTATGTTCAAGATTAGGAATTCACATAAATGATTTAAAAAAAATTGATATAGAAAAAATTGATGGAATACATTTCCACACTTTATGTGAACAAAATTTTCAACCCTTACAAAATACGTGGGACCAGATAAAAAATAGTATTATTCCTCTATCTAAAAAATTGAAGTGGATAAATTTAGGAGGGGGACATCATATTACAAGAGAAGATTATGAACTTAGTCAGTTAAGAACTTTTTTAAAAAAAATTTCAGTTGAAACAAATTGTCAAATTTATATTGAACCTGGAGAAGCCGTCGTTCTAGATAGTGGCGTTTTAATAGGAGAAATTGTAGATTTTTTTAAACCAAATAATAGGCTGTCTCCATATATAGCAATAACTGATATAAGCGCTACCTCTCATATTCCTGATGTTTTAGAGGCTCCCTATAGACCAGCTCTTCTTAACGAACCAAGAGAAGGCTACGAAGTCGTTTTAGGAGGACCAAGCTGTCTTGCAGGCGATGTTATTGGTAAGTATAAATTTAAAAATTTACCTCTAATTGGCGAGAGAATAGCTCTTTTAGATCAGGCTCATTATACAATGGTGAAAACTAGTTTTTTTAATGGTATTAAGCTACCATCCATAGCGTTATGGGATAGTGAAACAGATAATATTGATATTATAAAACAGTTTTCATATAAAGATTTTGAAAATAAATTATAATATACGAAAGTAGCAATGAATAATAATAAAAATATTTTTTTAAAATCAGAGCTTTCTAATCAAGAACAAGATCAAGAGACGTCTAAATTTCATATTATACCTGTACCCTTAGAGGAAACAGTTTCATATGGTAAAGGAACGTCAAAGGGGCCTGAAAGTATAATATATGCCAGCAACGAACTAGAAAGATATACTGGTAAAAGCGAGCCTTGTTCAGAAGGGATTTTTACTCATCCAATGTTAGATTGTAATATGCCTTTGAAAGATATTATGAGTAATATAGGAAACTTAACTAAAGAAGTTAGTTCAAAAAATAAAATACCTATTACACTTGGCGGCGAACATAGCGTTACATATGGTGCTGTCAATGGTATATTTGAGGGGTTAAACTTAAAACAAAAAAACGAAATAGGAATTATTCAAATTGATGCTCATGCAGATTTAAGAAAAAACTATGAAAATCAAAAATACTCACATGCAAGCGTGATGTACCTTTTAGGAAAAGAGAAATATAAAATCGCTCAACTTGGAGTAAGAGCGTTGAGTTTAGAAGAAGTCCAAAACAGATCTGATTTTGACATTACCTTCTTTGATGCCGAAACCATTCATCATAATAAAAAAGTTGAATTACCAAACAACTTTCCCAAAAAAATATATATTTCATTTGATGTTGATGGGTTAGACCCATCCATAATGCCTGCTACAGGAACACCAGTTCCAGGTGGATTAAATTTTTATCAAAGTTTATCATTAATTAAAAGTTTAATTATTGGAAAAGAAGTAGTTGGATTTGACGTTGTTGAACTGGCTCCTATAGAAGGTTTTCAAGCATACGATTTTACAGCAGCATCTTTAGTTTACAAAATTATGGAATTAATAAATTTAAATATGTAGTGGTAAATATTATTTGTTTTGTAACCACTTTTCAGCATCTAAAGCAGCCATACAGCCCATACCCGCGGCGGTAACAGCTTGTCTATATATTTTGTCAACACAATCACCTGCAGCAAAAACACCATCTACATTTGTAAAAGAAGTTCCGGGGTTTTTAGCAATAATATATCCTTCATCATCCATGTCAATTGAGTTTTTAAAAGGTTCGGTGGAGGGAACGTGTCCAATAGCTATAAAAACACCGTCGAGTTTAATCAATTTTTTGTCATCTGAATTAGTCGAGAGCAATTCTAAAGCGTTGACTCCATTTTCATCACCTTTAATTTGACTTACGACACTATCCCATACTATTTCTATATTTTCTTTAGCAAATAATCTTTTTTGTAAAATTTTCTCAGATCTTAGTTTATCACGTCTATGAACCAAGGTCACTTTTGAACAAATATTAGATAAATATAAAGCTTCTTCAACTGCAGTATTACCACCACCAATTACTGCAACTTCTTTATTCCTATAAAAGAAACCATCGCAGGTAGCGCAAGCAGAAACTCCTTTTCCATTAAATTGATTTTCACTTTCAAGTCCCAACCACTTTGCTTGAGCACCAGTAGTTATTATAACTGTTTCACATTCAAAAATTTTTTTTGAGTCTAAAATAATATTCTTTATATCATTGTTAAAATTTACTTTCGTAACAATATCACTTATTATTCTAGCTCCAACTTTTATAGCCTGTAATTTCATTTGTTCCATCATCCATGGACCCTGCACAACATCTGCGTATCCTGGATAATTTTCAACATCGGTAGTTATAGTTAATTGTCCACCTGGTTGAATTCCTTCGATAACTAGGGGATTCAAATTAGCCCTAGCAGCATAAATAGCCGCTGTTAACCCTGCTGCACCTGAACCTATAATAACAACTTTTTCTTTTTGAACCTTCATCCTAATATTCTATGTCCTTTAAAAACAACTGTTCTATTTCCATTCAAAAAAACTCTACTTTCTGAGTGAGCTTTAAGGGCTCTATACAAAACTCTGGATTCAACGTCTCTTCCCATTGAAACTAAATTATTTGGCATCATTTCGTGATCAACTATTTGAGTGTCTTGTTCTATTATTGGACCTTCATCTAAGTCACTTGTAACGTAATGGGCCGTTGCTCCAATAACTTTAACCCCTCTTTCAAAGGCTTGATGATAAGGCTTGGCGCCTTTAAAACTCGGCAAAAAACTATGATGAATATTTATAATTTTTCCTTCAAATTCGTTTGTAAATTCTTTTGATAAAACTTGCATATACCTGGCTAGGACTATCATTTCAACGTCATTTTTAATTATAAGATTTTTAATTTTTAATTCTTGTTTTTCCTTATTAGATTTATCAACAGGAAAATAATAAAAGGGTATTTTTGAAAAATTTGCAATTTCTTCCGCTATCTTATGATTAGAGACGATAGCCTTTATATTGAGATTTAATGAATTATTCCTTACCCTGTAAAGTATATCATTTAAACAGTGGTCAAACTTTGAAACTAACATAATAGTATTCATCGAACTTTGAATATCAGACAAGAAAAACTCTGCATTTAACTCATTTGATAAAATTAATAAATCATCTTCAAGTTTTTTTAAAACATTTATATTGAATAGAGTAAAACTTTGTCTAATGAAAAAATATCCATTTTCTTGATCAGTAAATTGTTTAGATTCTACAATATTACAATTGTGCTTAGCTAATATTGAAGAAACATTGGCAACTATCCCTATTTGATCTTTACAAGATAATTTTAATATGTGCGTTTCAATATTTTTTGTCATAATTATTTAATACATTTTTTATGTGATTGAAACAACATGATAAAGTTAATTAATTAAAAAATTTCTTACAGTATTATAAAATTCTTTAGGTTGCTCTACATGCAAGTAATGCCCTGCATTTTTAATTTCAGAAAAAGATATATTTGAAAGAAAATTTTTAAAAATGTGAAAATTTTCTTTTGAAACATAATCACTGTTTTGACCGTAAACGCAAAGTGTTTTATTATTTACAACTTCAAATTTTTCCGAGGACGGAAAAGATCTTAAATCATTCATAGCTTCTTTAATAGCTAATAGATTTATTGACCATCTATATTTATTTTCATGCAATTGAAGATTTTGAATTAAAAAAGAACGTATGAACTTTTCTTTTATGCTGCTGGACAAAAGTTCGTCGGCTTCGTTCCTACTTCTAATCATATCTAAATTTAGATCTATTAATTTGTCAACAATATTTTGTTTTTCAATAGGATAATTAACAGGCGCTATATCCGCCACGATTAACTTGTTAACATACTCATGATGGTTTAGAGCAAGTAACATAGCTAATTTACCACCCATTGAGTGACCCAAAATATTTGTTTTTTTAATTTTTAGATAATTTAAAAGCTCAATTATATCTTTCATCATCAAAGAGTATGAGTGATTTTTTTTAAAAACATTTCCTCCGTGATTTCTTAGGTCGACCGTAATTACGATTAGTTCTTCGTTCTTTGTTAATAGTTTGGAGAAAGTTTGCCAATTTTTACCTTTTCCAAAGAGGCCATGAAAAATAAATAAAGTATTAAAATCAAAAATTTTTAATGCTTCATAATCATAATCACAGTCAATTGAAACACCATTTTTATAAACTTGAAAATTAATCATTATGTCCACTAATATTCAAAAAAAACTAACAACTATTTATTTAGGTCGTAAAAGATATAAGAATATTTTAAAATATACACAAGGATAATAAATGGGCCAGCTTATAAAAATTGATTTTAATAATTTAGATAATAAAAAAGACAAAAATTATAGAAATAAGTTAGTACGAATACGAGATGAAATAGAAGATTATCTAAATTTGGTAAGTAGAAATGAGAATGATGAACTTGCCATAGCCCTTGCCGCAGGGCGGTTTGCGGCTATGAAGTTAACTCAGTTAACAGGTGAAATTGAAACAAAGAAATTTGTTAATGAATGCATCATAACAACTTTAAAAAAGTAGCTTTTAGTTTAGAATTTATCTAAGAAATTCTTGTAATACTTCCTGATACCTCAGCACCTAAGTCAATAGACAAAGCATTGGTTTTTAAATTGCCTTCAACTTTTGCACTACTTGCTACGTTAAGGGTATTGGCTGAAACCTCGCCTTTGACCAAGCCGCCTAAAGTAACTTTGTCTGCAATTAAATTACCGTCAAATATGCTATTAGCCTCTAAAAGAACATCCTTTGCTCTCAACTCTCCTTTAAATCTTCCTGCAACAACCACAGATGAGCCTGCGGAATCTAAGTTGCCTTCCATTACTAGTTCTTCAGAAATATACGTAATTTCACTCATAATAAATCCTTATAGTTACATTCTTAAATTATTTTTTAGGTGGCTGACCTTCTTCAGCACCATCTTCAGCACCATCTACATTTTGTTGATTTTTTTCTTCGACAACTTTGTCATTTTCATTCCAGTTATGAACTACTCTACAGTTCAAAGCAGCACCCCTATCCATTTGTAAAGACTTATAATGTACTTCACCACTAATGCGGCTTGATTCTGTAAGCCATACACTATCTGCTTTCATTTTACCTGCATATTCACCCGCAATTACAACTAATTCGGAGTCAACCTTTCCTAAAAACTTACCGGTCGATCCAATCGTTACTTTTTGAGTTGCAAGGTCAGCTTCAACGTAACCATTAATTTCTATTGATTTTGCATTTGAAATTTTCCCACTAAAACGAGCCCCAGCACCTAAAACTGCCTGTTTGTTAGCCATAATAAATCTCCCTTAGTTTTTATTTTTTCTCTTACTAATTTGAGCTTCAACTATAGCTCCTTCTTCGATCGATATATTTTCATAAAATATATCACCTGAAATTTTTCCACTTGATTGAATGGAAACAACTTCAGCAGAAACTTGACCATCACATTTACCTGAAACATTAACTATATCTGCATCTATATTTCCTTTTAGGTTTCCAGTCCCTTCTACAGACAAACTGTGGCACTTAATGTCGCCTACAACTGAACCTAATAAGACCAACTCACCATCAGCAGAAATTTTACCTTTAATTTTCATATCGCTTGAAATTACTGATTTATCGGCTTCAGTATTATTCGTTTTTCCTAACATATGGAAATCCTTTTCCTTTAAATATTACATAATTCTCATTTTTTATATTTACTACAATAAAAGAAATGATACTATACTATAATTTAAATAAAATTAAATAAATTCGTAAATTTGGTATGAATGATGCAATTAACTTGCCATAATACTTAAATACTTTTGAAAATTTTAGAGTAAAAAAAAAATGGCTGAAGAAATTATTGATATTAGAGACCGTATTGAGCAAATGCGTATACAGATAGAAAACGACGCTACAGAACAAGTTTCGTCTGGTAAGCCATTAGAAATTCATCAAAATCATCCTAGTTCAAATATATCTTTATCATTACAAGATAGAATAAATGAAACTAATCATAACGGCAGTGTTGCAGTTGATTCTCTAAATTTAAAACAAGAACCTGAGCGAATCAAAGAATCATATAATAAAAAGGAAACTTTTCCTTCTGTTAGCTTGTCTGTTAAAAATCCAAAATCAAGTAAACTTTTAATTACAATGATAATGTTTCAAATACTTTCTAACATTGGTATTATATATTTACTTTATTTAGGAATGGGGTAAATAGTGGTTGATTCCACATTTAATAAATTTGGTAAAAAACTTCCTCCAGTAAAAACGGGTCAACGTTTTGGTGACGAAGCTACTAAAAATAAAAAGGTAGGACTATTTTCAGAAAGAAGATTTTTAATATTTACCAAAAAAGGTCCTTTTGAGATTACCTTCAAACCAATTCACTACACTAGTGTCATAATTTCTACTGTTGTTGGTTTATCAAGTATTTTATATTGGTCAGTTAAAGCTGTTAACTCTGCAATTGATGTTGCAAAAAAAGATATCATAACAGAAGCCTCTGCTAATTTAACTAGCCCTATAGAAAATGACTCAGATACTATTGTCAATACTATTACTTCAGATCAAACAAACATATCATTACCAAATATCAAAAATATTATAAAAGATAAATTAAATGGCTATCAGAATTACGTTTCCTTTGAAAACAAATTATCTATTAAGAAAAGTATTGATAAGATCAAAAAAAATGACAGCTTAATAAAAGATGATTTAGATAATAAAAACGATAAACAATTAAAATTAAAAAATTCAAATAGAAATCAAGATATAATCACAAGTAATCTTGGTGAATACGATAATATCTATGACGATATCAAAGCAGAAAAGAAAAACAAATTACCTCAACCTCCAAAACTAAACGCAAAAGCAAAGAATTTAAGGTTTTTGGCTTCTGTAGATAATGAATTAATACTATTAGAAAATGTATTTAAATCAATTAATGTAGAATTGAGTAATAGCGATATGGTTAGCGTTAGTTCTATTATAAATAAAGATGTAAATCTAGATAGCGATGACCTCTTTACAAGTTTAAAAGATAGATTAAATCTACTTGGTACCTATAAAGATGCTCTTCAATTTATTCCCTTAAAGCCTCCGATGGAACACTATTATATTTCAAGTCATTATGGAAAACGAAAACATCCTGTAACTGGTAAATATAGAATGCATCATGGAATAGATTTAGCAGGAACTTGGCAAGAAAATGTTTCTGTTTCTGCTGACGGTACTGTTATTTTTGCAGGATATCATGGTTCTTTTGGAAAAGTAATAAAAATTAGTCATAGCTACGGAATAAATACAACCTACGGACATTTAGCTAAAATCAAAGTAAAAAAAGGTGACATAGTAAGCGAAGGTCAAGTAATTGGTAAAATGGGACGAACTGGGCGTGTAAAAGGTGCACATCTTCACTATGAAATATCAGTAAACGGAAAATCCCAAAATCCAATAAACTTTATAAAAATTGGAAGAAACCTATTAAGCCGAACAAGTATTAAAGGCTTTGCTAATATCGAATAAGTTTAATTTTTTGGCATAAGTTATGCACTGATTTACAATAATAAGGAGTAAATCAATGAACTTAGATAATATAAATAATATTAAGTTAACACCAAAAAATTACCTTTTCAATAATATCAACAATTTTTCTATTGAAATTGATTACTTTGATGAAAAAGGAACAAAGAAACACAAAAATAAGATACCTTTAATATGCATACTTAAAACAAACATTATAAAGAATGCTAAATCAAACTAACTATCAATTATCAACTTAAAATACTTTAATTTGATACTAACCTTTGAAGCCTTGACTCCCTTCTACGCTGAGAGCTTGATGGGATGTTCAACATATCTCTATACTTAGCAACAGTTCTTCTTGCCACTTCCATACCTTCTTTACTCAAAATACCCGCTAATTTGTCATCACTTAAGGGCTTACTAGCAATTTCTGAAGATATTAAGCTCCTTATAGTTTCTCTAACTGCTGAAGCTGCATGCATTTCAGTATTTTCTGAACTCGCAATGGACGCAGAGAAAAAATGTTTTAATGGCATAGCACCCCATTCTGTTAAAATTAATTTACTATTTGTGACTCTTGAAACTGTGCTCTCGTGCATGCCAATTGCATCTGAAATATCTTTCAAAATCATTGGCTTCATATGACTTAAGCCATGTTTAAAAAAACTAACTTGCTTTTTGACTATCTCAGAGGTTACCCTGAGTATTGTTTTATTTCTTTGATCTACTGCTTTTTTTAACCAACGCGCTTCGCCAATTTTCTCTGCGGCAAAGTTATTTCCTTTTTCGTCTAATTTAAAATTATTTATCTCTTCAATATAATTCTCATCTAAATTTACTGTTGGAAGATTAGAATTATTTAAATCAATACGCCATCCCTTTTCAGACCTTGTAACAATTATATCTGGTTGATCAATATGAACTTTTTCTTGAGAAAAGGTATCAGCTGGTTTTGGGTTTAAAGTTTTAATTACTTTGATCATTTTAAATATTTTTTCTTCAGAAACATTACATAACTTACTAACTTGTTTAATTTTTCCCAATGGCAAATAGTCAAGATTATCAAGTAAAATTTTAAATGAAGAATTATATAAATTTAAATCTTTCAGTTGATTTCCTAAACATTCAGACAAATTTTCAGCAAATATTCCTGATGGCTCTAAATGTTTTAATTTGTCTAACGCTTCTTTAATAACCGAAATATCTACATTTAAATCCTTAGCAACTTCATCTACTGGCGTAATGAACCAACCACTTGGATGTAAAAAATCAATCATTCTAATCGCAATTGTTTTGATAGTAGAATCTTTGAAATCTATATTAATTTGGTTAACAAGATGTTCTCGTAAAGAAATTTTATTTTCTAAAGTTTTTTCAATTACCTCACCAGCTGAAGTGGTATTAGAAGATTTTATAATTTCTTTTTCAGATAAATTTTTATTTTCACGATTAAAATCTGATGATAGATGAGTGTCAAATGTGTTTTCTAAGTCAACGTTGCTATCTTTTTTAAGAGGATCAGTAGAATTATTAAGATTGTTACAAATATCCGGTGTAATATTTTCTGCAGGCTCAAGTTTTTTTTCAGACAATCCTGTTTTTTCTTTTAAAAAAGGATTTTCTAACTGGGCGTTATCTATAAACTCTGCTAGCTCAATATTGGATAATTGAAGTAATTTAATAGCCTGCTGTAGCTGAGGCGTCATAATTAAAGACTGATTTTGCTTAATTTTTAATTGTTGTCCTAATTTCATTTTAATCTCCATTAATCATTTCTAATATCAACAAAAACAAGAAAAGCAGTATAATTGACGAAAATCAAAATCTTAATTTGACAGAAAAAAATAACAAAATAATGACTTCAATTTATAGAGATTTTGGTTTAAAAATGTATATTAATCATATAGTTAGATAAAAAGAAAAAAATTTAATGTTTTTTTTATTCTAAATGAATAATGTAAAAGTCAATTAATTGGCATGAAATATGATTGAGTGGTTGCATGAAAAAATTAGAAAAAACTTCAAAATATCCTAACAAAAATATAAAAACGTGTCAGAATTGTAGAATTATACGCGTTTTTTTATTATGTGTTCTTTTTATAGTTTTATTAGGGCTGATTAAGAGTGACCAACTACATTATTTACAAATAGTAACACCTTTAAATGCCTCTATTTTAATAATTTCGTCTGGTTTAATAATGTTTATCTTTAAATTAGCAAAGTTTTTAATAGAAAAAAATCAGAACTAATTTATCTATCACGAACCAATCTAACATAGTTTGGAATATATCCAGGAAATCTTCCAAAAGTATGACCTGTAAAAAAGTTTACTGTCCACATAAATTTAGGTTGCCATTGATTAATTTCACTTGTCCAAAAAGATTCTGGAGGTGTATTGGGAAAAATACTGGTTTCTATTTTTGCCTTATCACACTCCATACATACTAATTTTTCTAATTCGTGCCTTTTTGGTAACCTCCATTTACCTTTGAGCTGTTCGTTTGCTTTTAATATTGCTTGATCGACTTCGTCAAACTTTAGTTTAATAGCACTGCCATTGCATTGTTTGTTATCCCAAATCATTCCAACTGGACATGTAAGCCATTCTAATTTTTGGCTGAGGTCTATTGTATAGTATCCTCGTGAAATAAAATTATTAGCTGAAACTTTGTTGAAATTAAAATAAATTAATATTATGGTGAGCAAGGCAATGATTTTGTAGGATGTTTTTTTAAAACCTGACATAAAAACCTCTTTTTTTTTATGCGAATTACATTTTGGTCTCATTCTTGCAGAAATTGTGCCTAATATCATTATTTATTTATAAAAAGGTAAAAAAATGGATATAGCTTCTTTGATTGGTTTAATCGGAACTTTGGGAATGATAGCAGGTGCAATGATTTCTTCGGGTGGATTAGGAATGTTTATTGACACCCCTTCAATGCTTATTGTTATAGGAGGTACATTTTTTGCTGTTATGTACAGATCAACACTTCCTATGTTTTTAGGGTCTTTCGGTACTTTAGTTAAAGTATTCATGCCAGGTGCTAAAAAACATGATGAATTAATTACTAGAATTACAGAATTAGCTGGCATAGCTAGAAAAGATGGAATGATGGCTCTTGAGGGTCAAGAAGTTCCTGATAAATTTTTTGAAAAAGGTTTGCAAATGCTCGTTGATGGAGCAGATGAATCAAAATTAACTGAACAATTGAACAGAGAAGTTAAGTCTATGAAGGTACGTCATGAAGACATGAAAGGGGTTTTTCAAGCATGGGTTGATTTAGCACCTGCAATGGGAATGATTGGTACCTTAATAGGATTGGTTGCCATGTTGGGTAATATGGCGGATCCAAAAGCAATTGGTCCAGCTATGGCGGTTGCATTATTAACAACTTTATATGGCGCCATGATAGCTAACTGTATTTTTATGCCTATAGTTACAAAGCTAGAAGGTTATTCATCTCATGAATTATTATATCGTGAAATGGTTGTAATGGGACTTAAATATATCTCAAGAGGAGAGAGCCCTAGAAATATTACAGATCAACTAATTGCAAACTTACCTCCAAAAATACAAGCTCAGATTGAAGAGGCAGCATAATTAAGGAATAATGTTAGGAGATAATTGTGGCTGAAGCTCAAGTACAAATAGAAGATGAAGAAGAAGAAGAATGTCCTAAATGTCCTCCAGCTGGGGCCCCAGCATGGATGGCTACATTTGCTGATATGGCCACATTACTTATGGCTTTTTTTGTTCTTATTCTGTCATTCGCAGAATTTAATGTTCCTAAATTCAAACAAATAAGTGGTAGCTTAAAAAATGCTTTTGGAATTCAAAGAGTTATACCAGTTGTTGAGCAACCAAAAGGAACAACTGTTCTATCCTTAAATTTCAGTCCCTCTCCTGCTCCTTCTGTAACTAATAACTTAAAGCAACAAACTTCAGAAGCTGAACAAAAAAATTTGGATCTAAAATCAGAAATTGATGAAGGTGATAGCGCTAAAAGTAATTCAAAAGAGACGTTGGAAGCAAAAGAGCTTAGTAAGGAAATTATAAATGAGGTTTCCTCTGAAGAAGTAAAAGTAGAAACAGTTAACGATAAAGTATTGGTAAGTATAAACACTGAAAGCAAAAGCTCTGAGGAAGTGTCCAAATTAATTCAAAAAACTATAGATGCTGTTGAGACAGCCCGAGAAAACACAGGAGCGACCGACACGGACGTTCTTATAGGAGGTATTGATAAAGATATAAAATCAATGGCGTCGGCATCTATAGAAAATAAATCACTAAAAGATCAAGTAAATCAGCTAGAGTCAAAGAACTCTGAAGATGAAAAAAATACTCAAGAAAAAACTAAAAAAGCTGAATTTAGTGAAGATCAATTAAGAGTTGCTCTTAAACAAGAAATAGGTCAAGGTTTAGCTGAAGTTCAAAGAGAAAAAGACCGTGTAATTGTTACAGTTGGATCTGCTGGTGCGTTTAATTCTGGGTCAGCTAAATTAACTAAACAAGCTAGAGCTATTATGAAGAAAATTGCAACAGTAAGTGCAAAAGGGGCGGGTCAAGTAAACGTTTCTGGACATACAGACGATGTCCCTTTGATTTTTGGTGGGCAATATCGTGATAATTGGGATTTAGCTGCAGCTCGTGCTTCAAGTGTTGTTCAAGAATTATCAAAAGCAAATACTATTCCATCAGAAAAACTAAAAGCAATAAGTTTTGGAGAAACAAAGCCTTTGGAACAGAATGATACTCGCCAAGGAAGAGAAAAAAATAGACGAATAGAAATTGAGATAAAATATTGATTTTGATTAAGTCAAAAATAATAGGATTTATGTATGGATGAAGATAACAATATTAAAATAAATAATGAGGAAGGTTATTCTCCTGAGGCGATTGCAAATTTTGAAAGATCAATTGAGGAATTTGCTGAAACTTTATTAGAAATTAAACCAGAACATGCAAATATAAGTGTTTTTAAAAGTTTAAAAATTACAATGAATGGTAGGCCTCGTAGAATTGCTGATTTAGGTAATGTAGAGTCTCCAAACGACCCTATGAAAATTGAGTTGATGATTTATAATAAAGAGCATATTCCGGAAATCTTAGAATTTATAAAAAATAATGGTTTTCCTGCTAAAAATGACGAAGGATCACAATTTATTTTCATTAGAGTACCGAAGCCATCAAGAATGCAATTAGAAGAAATTGGTGATGATATAAACAGAAGGACGAATGCTGCTTCTTCAAAATTACTGAAAAATAAAACAAATACGTCTTTAAGAATAAGAGCTGCAATGGAAAAAGAATTCATAGACCAAAGAATAGCTGGATTAGCAACAAAGAAAATTGATTCAAATTTAGAGAGATGTACGAAAGAGATAAGAATAATGGGTTTAATGACAAGAAAAAAAATATTAGGAAGTTTTTTTAAATCAGTTGAAAGAGATGATCCAGAATTACTAAAAATTATTGCTAAAAGGGTTAAGTTAGAGACGCAGAAGATTGAGAATGAACAGCAAATACGCATTCAAAACGAAGCATTAGATAACAAAGCTTCAGAAAATCAAATAGCAGACCAAGAGCAAACAACATTAAGTGCTAATTAGATATTAAATTAAATTTAATTAACTTAATTTTCTACATACGGGTTATTACCCTTCCTTAGCATAACTCTTATTGGCAATCCCGATAATCCAAAATCATCCATTAAAGATGACATTAAAAAACGCTTATAACTGTCGGGTAAATTCTCTGGACTTGACATAAAAACTGCGAAAGTAGGTGGCCTTATATTTACTTGAGTTATATATCTAATTCTATTCATTTTACCTTTATATAAAGGTGCCGGGTTATTTTCTATAATTGGCGTTAACCACCGGTTCAATTTTCCTGTTGATATTCTTATATCTAATCTTTTTTTTATATCTATAGCAATGTCCATTAACTTATCTAACCCTTGCCCATGAAGCCCCGACATAAAGACAACTTGAATATTTTTTATTTGAGATAATGATTTTTCTAATTGATTAAATATTTTTTGTCTTACTTGATCTTTGTCAATAACTTTATCCCACATGTTGGCACCAATAATTAAACCTCGCCCCTCACCTGCTACTACTCTTGCGATCGTGAGATCTTGTTTGTCTAAACCTTTATCTGAATCAATTAGTAAAATACAAATATTACTATATTTGATAGTCTTAAGGGTATCACCCACCATACTTTTTTCTAAAATATCATGAACTTTTGACTTTTTTCTCAATCCCGCTGTATCAACAATGCAAAAATTTTGACTTTTATAATACCAGGAAATTTCAATTGCATCCCTAGTAATACCCGCTTGTGGTCCAGTAACTAATCTTTTTTGACCAACCAAGTTATTTATTAATGTAGATTTTCCAGTATTTGGTCTTCCAATAATACCAATCTTTGTTATTTCTGATTTTGTGTTTTCAGTTTTTATATTATTTTCAGCACTTAAAGATACATTACTCTTATCTTCTATTTGTTGCTTTAAAGTATCATACAAATCTGACAAACCTTCCCCATGTTCTGCAGAAAATGGGATAATAGTTTCAAAACCCAAGGAATTGCTTTCCGTCAAACCTACAAGTCCTTTTGACCCTTCACACTTATTTACTAAAACAAAAGTAGGTTTATTTGTTTTAATTAAATATTTAGAAAATGCTCTTTCAGTTGGTAAAACACCAACTCTACCATCAATTACAAAAATAATTAAATCAGCTTCTCTAACTGCAATTTCAGTTTGCAGCTTTATTTCTCTTTCAGTATCTCCTTTTAAAGAATCATCAATTCCAGCTGTGTCTACAAGCATGAACTCGAGATCAAGAAAGGATACTTGCCCATACTTTCTATCTCTTGTTACGCCAGGTTGGTCGTTAACAATTGCTTTTCCAGGCCCTACTAAACGATTAAATAAAGTCGACTTTCCAACATTTGGTCTTCCAACTAATACAATCTGAAACATATTATAAACCTTAAAGGCTAAATATAAATTTATTTATAAGCTGATAATTTTCCATTTTCTGTAAGAAAAAAGACTTTTTTGTCAGCAGGTACAGGAGATATAGCTAATTTACCAACAGACAAGTCACTTACAATAGATCCATTATTGGGGTCAAGAATAAAAATTTTGCCGTCATTATCAGCAAATAAAATCTTTGAATTAACTAAAGTTGGTCCTTTATAAATAGCAATTTCTTTTTCAGAAAAAAAAGCTTCTTCATTAACATAACTTGGGTATTTCTTAGACCATCTTACTTTTCCAGAAGCTATGTCTATGGCAGCTAACATACCCATGTTACCATTTATGAAAATAGTATCACCTGACAAAACAGGTGTCTCAAAACCACCAATTGGTAAAGTCCATAGTTCTTCAGATGTATTAATGTCAAACGCTGAAATATTTCCTGATTGAGAAACTAAAAAAACAACACCATTTTTAAATAATGGGTTAGCAACAATGTCTCCAGCATGAAAAAGTTTAGGTAATTGTTTATTAGAAGAAATATTTTCTGTCCAAAGTAAATTACCATTTTTAATAGAAATAACGTAAAATGATCCACCTGTACCAGGAACAACAATTTTATCATTTACTACAATAGATCGGGCTTTAGTATACACAGAGTTATAGTCGCTACCTAATGATACACTCCAATTAGTTTTTCCATTTGTGTTATTTATAGAAAGAAAATTTCCTACAAAATCACTGATTAACAGCACATCATTGAAGACTGTCATTCCACCTCTAAATGGTAAACTATGATTTTTTTTCCAGATTAAATTTCCATTTTTACCGTTTATCGCTACGATTTCATTATATCCAGAATAAACATATAAAGTAATATTTCCTTCACTTGATAATCTACCAGATATGGCAGGAGTACCTATAATTGTATTTCCTAAATCTTTAAAAAAATTTTTTTTCCATTCTATTTTTCCACTATCAATATTAATTTTAAAAACAAAACCTTTATTGTTTATTAAGAATAAATGTGAAGAAATAATTATTGGCTCTGCTAAAAAGGGATTTTCGTCATTCATATTTTGGTCTGTATCTATTTCCCATTTTTTTTCTAAAGGGTAATCAAAAGAAGGATTTTCTATATTATAGGATTTAGCATTAGATATATTGATAAGATTTTCTACTTTATCTAATTTAGATTGAGATCTGTCGGAAATTTGAGTTAAAGAAAACGCATTATTTTTTTCAAAAACATTTTTATAATTTTTAAGATCTAGTTCCTCGTTAGAAGAACACCCAATCAAGAAAAAAAGAAAACATAGAATTAAGAAATTATTTTGCATGCGAATTATAAACTTTATCTATTAAACTTAACCTATTTTTTTGCTCTTGTGAAATATCACTCCTAGCAAGTAAACTTTTGATAGAACTTAGAGCTTTATCTAATTTATTAAATCTAATAAATAATACTATCTGTAGCTCAGCAGCTAATAGTTGCAGTTTACTGGGACTATTTAAAATTGGTTTCAAACGCCCTTGTAATTCATTGAAATTACTTTTGTTATCTTTCATAACAGATAAAATTCTAGCTAAACCTTGATAATAACTTCCAATGGTTTTATCTTCATAAATTGTTTGATAGTTTGAAACCATTTCAGAAATTTTACCATTTTCAAAATTTGAATGAGCAAGTCCAAATATTGACAAAACTCTATAACCATCCTTTTGATCTAATGAGCTTTTTAAAAAGATTTCAGCACTTTTTTCAAAATCTTTGTTATCAAGTTTTTCTAATCCAGAAAAGAATTGTTCTGAACTTGCAGTTAACTTCTTTTCATTCCAAATCATGTACGCTTGATAAGTTAAGACTGACAGAACTAGTAAAACAAATAATGTAATAATGTACTTTGAATATTTTTTCCAAAGTTGAATTAATTGATCTTGCTTTAATTCCTCTGAAACTTCATCAAAAATATCGGCCATTATATAACCCGTCTAATGTATTCAATTAAAAACAATATATTTATACTTTTATCAGAAAAGATCAATTGATTATCTTTAAAATTAGACAATTACTCAATTAAGAATATATAGTGTTTTATGTTTTAATATTTTTTGGAAGAATTGAATGAGCGTTGTTAAGTTTTTTAAAAAAAACAATGATAATAATTCAGAAAGTTATTCAGCAAACACAATTAAATTAGATAAAAATTTTATATTTTTTTCAAAATTCGAATTAACAGCTATTTTAAATCTATATAGCAAACAGGTATCTAAAGGATCATGGCGTGATTATGCATTAGATAATAAGATCAACACTGCTATTTTCTCAGTTTATAGACACACTCATGACAAACCTCTATATCAAATTATTAAAAAAAGCGAAAAAGGCTTCAGAAATAAACCAGAGTTTTATATAAAAAGTGAAGTACAAATTATTATTAAAAGTTCTGAATTATTAACTATATTATCTAAATTTGAAAAAAAATTATCTATAAAAAAATATGGATCATAATATAGAAATATATTGTCTATTGTGTTAATAAGCTAAATATCACTCAAATTAAGGAATAAAGATGGATAGAGTAGTAATTAGTAAAATTCAAAATCAAATGAGAAAAGCACTTGGCTCAAAAAGCATAAAAGTAGAAGGCAGAGAAAATAAATTAGATTCTGCAGATGTTACTAATAATGGTGAGTTTTTAGGTGTTGTTTTTGAAGATAAAGAGGATGGTGATACATGTTACCATTTTAACATGACAATTCTTGACATAGACTTAGAATAATTTTAAATGCTAAATACTTGAAATAATTTCATTAAGTATTAACTTGAACTTGCTAAGATCAATAGGAAAATAAAGCATTCCTAAAGTTAAAAATGAGATTAACATTACAATGAATATCATTTTCATGTTTATAAAATTAAAATAACTATTTTCCTTCTTACTCTGACTGTGCGTTTTATAAACTGTCTGTTCTAATTTACTTACCTTATCTGACAGTTCAAGTATTACTTCTACAGCTTCATTAAATTTAGTTGCTAAAATTCTGAATTGTACTTCATTTGAACCTGTGAAATTGACATTATTTTCTTTATTTGAGTTATTAGACAATGTTTCATTACCTGAAGATTTTTTATTATTTAACAAAGAGATATTTTTAAAGTCTGTCTCTTGGGATGATATTTCGTTTGTAACAGTAGATTTAAAATTTTCTTTATGTTCAATTACATTATCTTCAGGGGTAGTCTCTTCTTTAGGAATAACCTTTTTATCTACATGCTCTGATTTTTCAGATACAAGATTGAGATTGTTAGCTTCCCTCATCTGCAGAATTCTATTTCTTAAATCTGTGCTATCATTCATTTTTTGTTGCCAATTCATATTATATTACCATATACGTCTTAATCAGACTTCGTTTTAACCTTATCTATCTTAAAGTCAAAAAAGCCTTCGTTTATTAGTAGTTTTTTTTTCTGTTCAACACCTCCATCACCACTATATCCCCCTAAATAACCATCAGAACGTATTACTCTATGGCATGGGATTAATGGAACATAAGGATTTTTACCGCAAGCATTCGCTACAGCCCTAGATGATTTAGGCTTCCCGATTAAGTGAGCTATTTCTTTATAAGTTTTTACACAACCCTTAGGTATTTTATTAATTTCTTTCCAAACTTTAATTTGAAAATCTGTACCTTCTAGTTTCAAAATATAAACTTCCAATCAATATATTTATTGGTTTATATTTATTAACAAATGGTTTTTAAAATGGCAATTATGAATGTAATAAAATTAATACAAAATTAGTTAATAATTTTATAAAAACAAGGAATAGACAATCTATTTAGATCGCTGAGGTTTTAAACATAAATTATAAAACAAAGACTAAACTTTGTTAAGGTAAAGATAAGAGTTGTTTTTTATAAGAGCAATTAAATAAGTTAGCTTTATTAGTCTGTTTCAGGATCTTTTTTTGCAGTTTCTAGCTTCATTTTTTTCCATCTTATCCTTTGATTACTTATATATTTTAAGTATAATTCTTCTTTTTTACTGTACTCAAAACTAACAGTTTTATTTAAAAAATAACCACCTTCTATAGGTATATTAATATAAGAATACTCTCCTTTATCTTTTTCACCCCTTGTTATAAGGTGTGTTTTTTCATTTTCATCAATCATCTTCCAAAAATCTTTTATGGGAACTTTTTTTTCAAGTAGTTCTGTAAGTGTTTCAGTGAAGCTAATAAATTGGTACCTAAGAAATTTTTTGTTGGCTCGTTTGAACTTAGTTACTTTTTTAAAATTATTTTTTTTATATTCTTCATAACATAATTTAGAAATGCTAGTTATTCTTAGTAAACAATATTCACCAGAAAAAAGTGCTTTGAGAATTACTTTTTTCTTTTCCAAAGGAAAATTACTATCATATATTTTTACATATAGATCGTAAAACTGCTCTGATTTATAATTCCAAAACCTCATTTAATATTCAATCTTTATTAAATTAATAACTTACAGGACTAAACTTATTCCCACTCAATTGTACCAGGTGGTTTAGATGTAATATCGTATGTTACACGGTTGATACCATTTACATTATTGATAATTTTAGTAGCTGTTTCGCTTAAAAATTCGTGTTCAAATGGATAATAATCAGCAGTCATGCCATCAATAGAAGTAACTGCACGTAATGCACAAACGTAATCATAAGTTCGTGAATCACCCATAACCCCTACCGTTTTTACAGGCAAAATTACTGCAAAAGCTTGCCATATTTTATTATAAAGACCATGTTTTTTAATCTGGTCAATATAAATAGCGTCAGCATTCCTTAATATGTCTAATTTCTCAACTGTAATTTCACCTGGACATCTTATGGCCAATCCAGGACCAGGAAATGGATGACGTTGGATAAAATTATCAGGTATTCCAAGCTCTTTACCCAATATCCTTACTTCATCTTTAAACAACTCTTTGAGAGGTTCTATTAATTTTAAGTTCATGATATCCGGCAAACCACCCACATTGTGATGTGATTTAATTGTTACTGAGGGTCCTCCGGAAAAACTTACACTTTCAATCACATCGGGATACAAGGTACCTTGAGCTAAAAAACTTACATCACCTATTTTTAAAGCTTCTTTTTCAAAAACTTCGATAAATAATTTACCTATAGTTTTACGTTTTTCTTCTGGATCAGATATTCCATTTAAATTTGACAAAAATAGGTTTTCTTCATGCACTGCAACTAAATTAAGTTTAAAGTGATCTGTGTATAGTTTAATCACTTCTTCACTTTCTTTTTTTCTCATCAAACCATTATCAACATAAATACAGGTTAGTTGTTCACCTATTGCTTTATGTATTAAAATTGCAGTTACTGAACTATCAACACCTCCTGATAATGCACAAATAACTTTTTTTTCACCAACAATGTTTTTGATTTCATTTATTGCCTTTTCTCTATAAGCCTGCATGGTCCAGTCAAATGAAATGTCAGCTAGATCTAAAAAGTTTTTAATTAATATTTTACCATTTAGCGTATGAACAACTTCAGGATGGAATTGAACAGCATAGAAATGTTTTTCATTATCACCAATTATCGCAAATGGTGCATTTTCAGACGTACCAAATACTTTAAAGTTGCTTGGTATAGCAGAAACATGATCCCCGTGAGACATCCAAACTTGTTCAGTTTCGTACTTGTCAAACAATCCATCTAAAAGCTTTATTTTTTCATTCTTTTGCTTAACATATGATTTACCAAACTCAGCAGTACCAGAGCCAGAGGTCACCTTACCCCCTAACATCTTCATCATAATTTGTTGACCATAGCATATTCCTAAAATAGGGACGCCTATATGAAATATACTATCCGGAGGCCTTGGAGCATCATGATCTAATACACTTGCTGGCCCACCTGAAAGTATAATTGCTTTTGGGTTGAGCTTATTATTTAATTCGACATTTATTTTGTTGTAAGGATGTATTTCACAATAAACTTTAAATTCTCTCAAACGTCTTGCAATCAATTGTGTTACTTGGCTTCCAAAGTCTACAATTAAAACAACATCATTTCTCATAAATTTTCTTTCTTTTTTTAAGTCTTATTAAATTATCTTCTTCTTTGAAACATTGAAATAAAAAATCCGTCTACATTGTATTTAGCTGGATTAATTAAAATGCTTTTCTTTAGCTCACTTTGAAATGGATATTCAATGCCGTTCATGGGTAAAATAGTATCGTTCCACATATTAAACATGTTAATTTCAGAAAATTCTATTTTGTTATTTTCTTTAAACTTCTCAATTTGATCAACCCCCTCTTCTATTAAAAAAGAACAAACAATATAAGCTAATTTTCCACCAGGAGCAACCATCATTGACGCCTTTGATAAAAGTTCTGATTGAATTTTAATTAAATCATTTAATTTTTTTTGATCAAAGTTAAATCTCGAATCTGGACTTCTTGACCATGTTCCAATACCAGAACACGGTGCATCAATTAAAACTAAATCAAATTTATTTTCTAAACCTGAAACATTCCAATTTGGTTTAACTAAACGTCTCTCAACGTTATGGACACCTGCTCTTTTAAGGCGAACACTAGCATTTTCTAACCTCTTTTTGTTAGTATCTAGAGATAAGATTCTTCCCTTATTATTCATGATATCTGCTAAAATAAGAGATTTTCCTCCTGCTCCTGAGCAGATATCAGCAACTGACATTCCTGGCTTTACATCAAGTAGTAACGAAGCTAATTGGGAGGCTTCTCCTTGAATTTCAATATTGCCATTTTTGAAGAGTTGATGTCCCTCTATTGGAAATCTTTTTGAAAGTCTTATTCCTAAAGGTGAATATTTACTGTACTCAACTGGTATATTTATGTCTTGTAATAAAGCCTTAATTTCTTCTCGAGATTTAACCTTTAAGTTATTTATTCTAATATCAAAAAAAGCTTCTTTATTTAATGATAATAAAACTTCTTTCCAATCATTTGGGTAACTTTTTTTTACACTTGTTATTAAATATTCTGGTAACTCATAATAAACGGGTTCAGGCATTTTATTATTGTAAAAGCCATCAAAGTTTAAGCTTTCCAAAAAATGTAAATCTTCTTCAGCAATATTCATAAAGTCTTTCAACTTTAATAATAATAATTTTTTTATTTCTATTAAATTATTTTTATAACGTGTATTTAAGAAAAATAACTCTAAAAATAATTCTCTTTCATTTGTGATTTCAATATCTAGCAAAGTTAAATGCCATCTAATTTTAGATCTATGTCTCAATATATTCCAAAAGCTACTTGATACAAACTTCCTGTCTTTAGATCCCATATGCTTTCTAGATCGGAAAAAATTTTGTACTAAATTACTGGCAATCTTATCACTGTTATTAAATAATTTTAACAGTTCTAATATTGAATATATACGCTCCTGATCTAACATTAGGAAGGTCGATAATTCGGAGCTTCTCTAGTTATAGTAACGTCATGAACATGACTTTCTCTAAGACCTGCATTACTAATTCTTTTAAAAACACAATTTTTCTGCATTTCTTTTATATTCTTATTACCTGTGTAACCCATAGCTGATTTCAACCCACCCACTAATTGATGAATGACATTTTCAGATGGCCCTTTGTAAGGAACTTGACCCTCAATTCCTTCTGGTACTAATTTCAAGGTTTCTATTTCAGCCTGAAAATATCTATCAGCGGACCCCCTAGCCATTGCACCTAATGAGCCCATGCCCCTATATGATTTATAAGATCTGCCTTGAAATAAAAAAACCTCACCTGGCGTTTCATCAGTTCCAGCTAAAAGTGAACCCACCATAACTGCACTTGATCCTCCAGCAATTGCTTTAGCTATATCTCCTGAATACTTAATTCCACCATCCGCTATAATTGGAACAGAAGCTTTGTTACCCACTTTTGAACAATCTGTTATTGCAGTCAATTGAGGAACCCCAACACCGGCAATCATTCTAGTTGTACAAATTGAACCTGGACCAATTCCAACTTTAACTCCGTTTGCACCTGCATCTATCAATGCTTGGGTTGCGTCACCTGTAGCAACATTCCCTCCTATTAAAGCGACTGTATTAGATAATTTTGCTATTTGCCTCACTGTATCCAAAACCATTTCACTATGACCATGTGCTGTATCAACAATTAAAACATCAACACCTGCATCTATTAATTGTTCTGCTCTTGCCATTCCTTCTTTTCCAACACCTGTGGCTGCAGCCACTCTAAGTCTTCCTTGATTATCTTTGCAGGCATCTGGATGATTCTGGGCCTTTTCCATATCTTTTACTGTTATTAAACCAACACAAAAATTATCTTCATCTACAACAACTAATTTTTCAATACGGTTAGTATGAAGAAGTTTCCTGGCATCTTCAGCACTAACGTTTTCTTTTACAGTTATAACATTTCTAGTCATAAGTGCTGAAACTGATTGATTGTAATCATTTGCAAATCTCACATCTCTATTTGTAAGAATGCCAACTAATTTATTTTGAGAACCTTCAACAACAGGAATGCCACTTATTTTATATTTTTCCATTAATTTGAAAGCATCGCCGAGTGTTTGGTCAGGTTTAATAGTAACTGGATTAACTACCATGCCAGCTTCAAATTTTTTAACTTTTTTAACCTCAGATGCTTGATCTTTTATTGTAAAATTTTTATGTAAAACTCCTATCCCACCCAGTTGAGCCATGGTGATAGCCAAACTATGTTCAGTTACAGTGTCCATGGCAGCAGAGAGGAGAGGTATGTTTAATTTAATATCTTTAGTAATAAATGTATTTACATTTGCATCAGCTGGACCAAAAATGCTATGTGCGGGTTGTAATAAAACATCATCAAAAGTATAAGCGGCTTCAATAATCATTTAATTTTTCCAACGCTGGAGGTTTGAGTTAATATTGTAACTAAAAAATTTTGTATGCGTTGCTTTTTATATATATACTTTTGTTTCTTTTATGCAAAGATATTTTAGTCCTCATTAAATTCCTTTGAAGCCTAAAGCTATTACATAACCTTCTACAGACTCTTTTCTACTCGCATCAGGCTTAATATGATTAACCTTTGTAAAATATTTTCGCATTAATGATAAAGACTCAATTTCTGCTCCACCCTTGAAGCACTTTGCTAAAAATACACCATTTTTTTCTAAATTTTCGATTGCAAAATCTAAGGCTGTTTCTACTAGATACGTAGTTCTTATATGGTCTGTTTTTCTATGTCCTGTAGTATTAGCTGCCATATCAGATAAAACAATATTAGGTTTACAGCCAAGGATATTAATCAACTTATCACCAATACTTTTTTCACTTATATCCCCTAATATCGAAATGCAACCAGCAATGTCATCAGTTGGAAGCAAGTCAACTCCTACAACTGTCTCCTTGCCTCCTATGGATCCCACTTCTTGAGATGCTATTTGAAGCCAACCACCCGGGGCACACCCAAGATCAACAACAGTTAATCCTTGATGAAGAAATTTATATTTTTCATTTATTTGTAAAAGTTTAAATGCAGCTCTAGACTTATAACCTCTTTTTTGTGTCTCTAGCACATAAGGATCATTGAGCTGTCTACCAATCCATCTGGTACTCGATGATTTTCTTGTTTTATCTTTTTTTGGTTTTTTAGATAAACCTCTAGAACTTCCAAATGAACCTGGGTTATTTTCATTTACCATTTTTTCCATCATCAAAATTTTTAAAAAAACAACTTTCAGCACCGGTATGACACGCAGCACCAGTTTGCTCTATTAAGGCCAACAAAGTATCTCCATCACAATCTAATCTAAGCTTATGTAGCTTTTGAAAATGGCCACTTGTTTCACCTTTTCTCCAAAGCTTAGATCTAGAACGTGAATAATAATACATGTTATTTGTTTCTATTGTTTTTCTTAAAGCATCTTCATTCATCCATGCCATCATTAATACTTTTCCAGAATGTAAACATTGCGAAATAACTGGTAACAAACCATCTTTATTAAAGTTAACATTTGATAAATTAAATTTTTCTGAAGCGTCACTAATATATTTAATATCTGACATTTTATCCTCTATTTCTAACTCTTCTTATAAACTTAGAAAAATCATTACTTATACCCATCATAGCTGGAACAATAACAAGAACAAGCAATGCTGTTATGCCTAAACCAAAAACGATGGTTGCTGCCATTGGTATCAAAAATTGAGCTTGTAATGATGTTTCAAACATAAGTGCTGATAAACCTCCAATAGTAGTGAGTGAAGTTAATAAAACAGGCCTAAATCTGTCTACCACTCCAGTTATTATTGATTCATTGATTACACTTTCTTCATTTTTATTTTTATTTTTATTTTTTAAATCTTCTAATCTTCTTTCAATGGTAGATACTAAAATAATAGAGTTGTTAACAACAATTCCTGCTAAAGCTAAAAGTGCAAACATAGATAATATTGACATTGTCAATCCTAACAAATAGTGACCTAGGACTGCACCTATAAATGAAAAAGGGATCATAATCATAATTGAAAATGGTCTTGACCAAGATTTAAAAACCCAGGCTAAAATAAAATAGATTAACAACAAGCCAATTATTGAACCAGTTCCCATGTCGGCAAATGTTTCTTTTTGTTCTAAATCACGACCATCAAATCTATAAGAAACATTGTATTTTTTTGCTATTTCAGGTAATCCATTTTCCATTAAAAATTGTCTTGCCTGAGATGTACTCATTAAGGGTGGGAAAAGGTCGCCTGAAATTGTTACCTCTCTAAAACCATTTTTTCTATTGATAGATGCAAAAGGAAGTTTTTCGTCAATTTTAATTATATCTTTTAATTTAAAGCTAACTCCGGAAGGCGAGATAATCCTCAAATTTGTTATCATGTCTGTAAGTTGTTCATTCTCAGACAATTTTAAACGAACTGTAACCTCTTCGTCACCTTTTGGAAATTTAGAGATAATACTTCCATTAATAGCTGACCTTACCTGTTCACCAATATCTAAAATTGATAGACCTAAAGATTGTCCTTTGTTTGTTAAGCCTAAGATTCTTTCTTGAACACCATATTCTAAGTTGTCTTCTAAAGAGGTAACACCTGGTATTGTTTCAGCAATTTTGATTAATTCATTTGAAGCTAGTTTAAGTATTTCTAAGTCTTTGCCTTGAAATCTAACATCTAAATCTCTTCCTGGAGGGCCTCCACTAGGTGCTCTTATTGTTAATTTATCCAAGCCAGATACATTTTCTATATTCTCTTTCCAAACCTTTATAAATTCTTTTGTTCTTACATTTCTTTTATCTGCTGTTGTCAACTCAACTACCATTGAACCTAAAATATCATTACCCATGGAGTTAGGGCCCGAATCATTTGAAAAGGAAGTCCTACTTCCAATAGTTGACATTTTAAATCTTACTAATCCCGGTGAATTAGAAAATTGAGTTGAGGTTTTGTTTAATCCTTTTTCAACATTCTCTAACATTCTAGCAGTTTGAGATTTTGTTGACCCAGAATGCATTTTATAATTAACTATTACTATATCAGCTTCAGGAGTAGGAAAAAAACTAAACAAAACTCGTCCGCCAGACATCATGCCAACAGAAACTATAAACATTCCTACAGCGACCATAAATGTTACATATCGATAGTTAAACGTTAATTTGACAAAACGCCTAAAAATCCCTTCTTGAAAAGCATTGAATTTTTGATCAAACCATAATCTAAATTTACTTTCTTCTTTGCTCGACTTATCAAAATGAGCCAAATGTGCTGGTAAAACTAAAAAACATTCAATCAAACTAGCAACTAATACTGCACAAACTACCCAAGGAATAGCTGCTATAATTTCACCAATTACACCCTTTACCATAAATAAAGGTATAAAAGCGGCTACTGTTGTTAACATTGCTGATATTACTGGCATAGACATTCTGGTTGCTGCGACAACTGGTGCTTGTGTACTATTAAGTTTTCTTTTTGTTTTTAAATAAGAAGAGTGTTCACCAACAACTATTGCATCATCAACAACAATTCCCAAGGCCATTATAAGCCCAAATAAAGAAATCATATTAATTGATTGACCTGAAACAAACATAACACCAAAGGTAGCCAAAAAAGCAATTGGTATACCAAGGGCAACCCAAATAGCTGTGTTACGACTAAGAAAGAGAAAAAGAACTGCTAGAACAATACATAGACCACTTAACCCGTTCTTAACTAATAAAGAAATTCTTTCTTCAATTAATTTTGCAGCAGTATTATAAGTTTCAACCTTTATAACGTTTCCGATAATATTTTTTGCATTGTCAATTACCTTCTCAACATTTTCTGAAACTTCAAGAGCATCACTAGTTTTACTTCTTCTTACCCACAACTCTACAGCAGGGTTTCCATCAATAGATTTTAAAACACTTCCTTTTTTAACACTCGATTTTATTTCTGCTATATCATCAAGTAATATCCTTCCTCCTGAACTAGAGTTCTTTAATTCTAGCTTTTTAAACGTTTCAACAAGTCTTTTTTCACCAATTGTTCTAACTCTTAAAGATCCGTCTGCAAAACTACCTCCAGACACATCCTGAGTTTCAAGTTTAATTAAATTTGCTATTTTATTGAAAGATAATTTAAGCCTTGCTGCCTCGAGTTGTGAAATTTCTATAAGAATTTCTTCTTCTGGAAGCCCCTGGATATCAACTTTATCTACTCCAGAGTTCAGAAGTACTTCTTTTAACTTTTTTGACTTTTCTCTTAATAATGATAGTGAAACATCTCCAGATAATACAATTCTAGTAACTGTATCAAAAAACTCACCAACAATTATTTTAGGTTTATTTGCTTTTTCAGGAAAGCTTATCCTAGAAACAGCAGTTTCTATATCTGTTCTCCCTTTTTGCATGTCATGACCATAATTAAATTCAACTTGGGTGCTACCAACACCTTCAACGGATTTCGAAGAAACCTTTTTTACTCCTGAAATAGGTCTTAACTCAGGCTCCAACAACTGTACAATGTTTTGGTCAATCTCTTCAGCAGTAGCCCCTGGCCAGTCTATAGAAACAGCTATTACTTCTACATCAAAATCTGGAAAAAACTGCTTATTAAGCCTTCCAATTGATAAAAGTCCAATTACGATCATCAAAATCATTATGATATTAGCAGAAGTTCTATGCTCTACAAAAAATTTTAAAAAACCTGACTCTTTAAACTGCATTTAAAATTCTACCTTAAAAATTTTTTATTTTTTAATTAATTTAGTACGGAAACTTTTTTATTATCAAGATTAGTTGATATACGTGTAGAAATTATTAAATCATCATCAGTAAAGTTTCCTTTAACTAATACAAAGCCAGAACCTTTATATTTAAGAGAAACCTGTTTTTCTTTAGCAATATTATTTTTAACTATATAAACCTTATTACCATATAAAGAAGTTTCAGGTAATTTAAACAGTCCCTTAAAATCTCCTTGGGGGTATTTTATACGAACAAATGTTCCTACAGGTATATAATCGTTTTGATTAAGATTTTGATTGATTTTAGCAAATAATTTTCCACCACCCTCTTCTTCGTTGGTTTTACCATCAGTTCTTTCAATAACAGCAGTAATTTTTTTTAGAGAATTTGCTCCAACTTCCCATATTACTTCAATTGACTTTCCTATTAAATTTTTTGCATCTGAATAGATCTTACTAGGAACAACAAATTCAACTTCTAAATCATCAATAGAAAAAATATCGGCAATTTTTTCGTTACTAGAAATAAACTGACCTTTATTAATTTTTACATTAAATAATCTTCCATTAAATTTAGCCTTTAAAACAGTGTCAGATAAATCTTCATTTGCTTTTTCTAAAATTGTTTTAGATCTGATATAGTCAGATTTATTTTTTGAAAGAAGTATTAATTCATTATCATATTTATTTTGAGATATAACTTTTCTTGTTAACATTGATTTATATCTTTTAACTTGCCTTTTACGAATATCTAGCTGTTTACCTAATTCTTGAGTCTCTGAATTCAATCTTTTAATTTCAAGAAGGTAACGTTTTTGATTAAGCTTTGCTAATATTTGCCCATTCTTTACGTAAGAACCATTTAGAAAAGCATCTGAAATATATTCAATTTTGCCAGAAACACCAAATCGTAGATCACCTTTTCGAGAAGAGACAATCTTTCCAAATGCATCAGAAGTGGGAAAATGATTAGATTTTTTAGCCTTAACTACATTTACATAAAATGTCTTTTCTTTAACCTTTAAAGGTTTTGCTTGTGGTTTAGTTGATACAAGATATTTATAAGATATTAGACTGACTAAAAGTACTAAAATAAAAGCTATTAGCTTACGATTAAATATTTTAGAAATCATTTTTTCTCTTTCTAACAAGTTTCGTATTCCAGAAGCTATCAGCTTAAGATTAAATACTTTAGAAATCATTTTTTCTCTTTCTAACAAATTTCATATTCCAAAAAATTAAATACCAAAAGTTAGTAAATAATGATTGAGAGGTTAATATAATGTTAACTTTTTCTTTACAAATAATAATTCAAATACAAATTTACAATTTTGTGGTTAATATAATCCTAATTTTATTAACTCAGAATTAATTTTTTCAGGTAAATCTTCATTATCTTCGTTACTTAAATTTAAATCTGGTGGAATATCATCAGCCATATAATATCTCCAACCTTGGAAAGGTTTCATTGGTGTTGGAATAACCCTTACTAAATCTGTATCTAACTCAATTTCACAACCTTTAGTCCCATCTTCTCTAATAACGGAAATGATGTCTAATATTTTTTGTCTAACCAAAACATTTCTTTTAATAATCCAAAAAATTGAACCTGTCTTAATTAATTGATCCTTTTGTTTTGGCATATTTCTAGTTGTATGTATTATTTTTCCATAAGCGTCAGCGAGCATTTTCTGTCTAATTCGAAGTCTCTCAATACTCTCTATTCCAACTGCAATTTTTTTTAAATGATATGTCAATGAAATCGGTCCAAACTATAAAATTACCAATGCAGACAAACCTAGAAAGGTAAAAAAACCTATGACATCAGTTGCAGTAGTCAAAAACACAGAACTCGAAATTGCAGGATCTATTTTAAACCTTTCTAATGTTAGTGGAATTAAAGTACCCAAAATTCCTGCAAATAACAAATTTGCTATCATTGCTAAGCCCATAATAAACGCAATATGCTTATCACCAAACCATAAATATGCTAATAAAACTGACAAAAAAGCAAATATAACACCATTAACCATACCCACCCATGTCTCTTTCAAAACAAATTTTTGTAAATTAGTGTAATTTAATTGCCTAGTAGCTAACGCTCTTACTGCTACGGTTACAGTTTGAGTTCCAGCATTTCCACCCATAGACGCAACAATTGGCATCAATACAGCTAAAGCAACTAGTTTTTCTATTTCATCTTGAAATAACCCTATAACTGATGAAGCTAAAATCGCAGTAAACATATTTAAAATAAGCCAAGAAAATCTTCCTTTAACAGTTTCAACAAAAGAAGATCTTATAGAAAAATCACTTACTCCAGCTAAACCTTGAAGATCCTCCTCAACCTCTTCATTAATCACATCTACTATATCATCTACGAGTATTACTCCCAGCAGTCTATTTGCTATATCTGTTACAGGCATATTTACTAAACCATATTGCTGAAATAATAGCGCCACCTCTTCTTGATCTGTATCAACATTTACACTTCTTGGATTTGTTTGCATTAGGTCATTTAGTCTAATTGGTCTTTTAGCTGACAATAGCTTTGAAAGAGAAATGACACCTAGAAGTCTCTGAGCAGGGTCTACAATATATATTGAATAAAAGTTTTCTTCTTCATCCTGAGGTTTAGTTCTCATATGGTCAATAGTTTGACCAACTGTCCAATTACTTGGAAAAGCTAAGAATTCTCTTTGCATTAACCTACCAGCAGAGGATTCTGGAAATGAAAGAGCTTCTTCAACTAAAATTCTATCAGCTTTAGGAAGTTGCTTTATAACAACTTTTCTATCTTTTTCCTCTAGTTCTTGAAGAATTTCAATAGCGTCGTCTGAATGCAATTCAGGTATAGCTTTTGCTAAAGCCCTTGTCCCAATAAAGTCAATTACCTTTTCTTGAACGTTATGATCTAAATAAACTAATACTTCTGGGTCAAGAGCTTTCCCTAATAAGTTTAAAAAAGAATTTAAGTTTTCACCAGAAAGCCTTTCAATCATATCTGCTTGATCAGCGGGATGCAGGGGTTCGATTAATTTTTTTAAACCCTGTCTGTTTTTTTTCTTAATGGTTAACTTGATTGCATCTTCAACAACAGGTGTGAGACCGTATAAACTTTTAAAATTATTATCAACTGAAGAATATTCAACTTCACTTAAATCATTTTTATCAAATTTATGGTCCATGATTGTCCACTAAAAATTACTTATTACATATATTTTAAACCTTAATTTAAAGGATTTAATTACTATTTTTCTGCATCAACTTCTTTAAATACTTCCCTAATTAATCTAAGAGACTCTAATCCTGCAGGCGCGCCACAATATATAGTAATTTGTAATACAACATCCCTTATTTGTAATTTTGATAAACCATTATTTAAGGCACCTCTAACATGTAATTTAAATTCATGAGATCTATTTAGGGCAGCTATCATGCCTAGATTAACAAGTGATCTGTCTCTGTCAGATAAGTTTTCTTTGTTCCAAACTTCACCCCATGCATATTCAGTAACTAGTTTTTGCATATCAGCTCCTAGTTCGTCAGCAGAAGCTAAAGCTTTATCAACATATTCATCACCAAGTACTTTTCTTCTTTTTGCTATACCTTTTTTAAAAATATCACTTTCCATTGATAACCCCTATAAAATTTGTTTACTTATTAAATTAATACCACACAAAAACAAAGCAAAGTGGCTTATATGATAAAATAATTTATCAGATAGTTTTTTATTCAAGAACTTGCCCAAATATATACCAAGTGGTAATATTGGCAAAACAATAAAACTTAATAAAATACTGGTCTGGCTAAAAACTTCTAAATTAAAGAAAAAAGGGAGTTTTGCTAAGTTTATAATCAAAAAATAAAAACTCATAGTGCCAACAAATAACTGCCTTTCTAGACCAAGTGGTAAAAGAAAAATTTGAGCTGGAATCCCCCCTGTTAAAGCAACAAAACTTGAAAAACCTGAAAAACCACACCAACCAATTGCTCTAGTATAAGAGAGTTCTAATATTTTTTTTGTTTTCTTGACAAAATAGTCTTTTATAAAAATATCTTTAAAATATCTAATAGAAGTTGTTAATGCTAATAGACCAATTAAAATTAAAATATAACTATCATCAAGATATTCAAAACAAAGCCATCCTAAAATTTGACCTATTAAACCTCCTAAAACCATTAACTTTAAAATTTTAAAGACTGGAAATTTTCTCCATGTAAATGCTACAAAAACATCTGTAATTAAGTATAAAGGAAGTAATATTGCTATAGCTAACTTTGGAGGAAAAACTAAAACCATAACTGGCAATCCAAGAGATCCTAAAGCACCACCAAAGCCTGATTTCGAAATAGCTACAAGTATTACTGCCAAAAGAGCAATTGGTATTAAGACTTCTAAATCATTAATTAATCTTAAATTTGATAATGCTTCTTCTATCAAGTTTTAATTCCTTTTTCCTAAATATTTGATAAGAATATACCTACTATAAATTTATTGGTTAAAAAAATGATTAATAAATATTATTCTTATAGATGTGAGAATTATAATGAGTATTAGGCCTATTTTAGAAAAAAAAACGTCTTCACCTGTAATTGAGGGAGCTGGTGTTCGGTTAGATAGAGCTTTTGGGTTTGGAAACACAAGTCAATTTGATCCTTTCTTACTATTAGATGATTTCCGAAATGAAAATCCCAATGACTATTTAAAAGGTTTTCCCTGGCATCCCCATAGAGGCATTGAAACTATAACTTATATCTTAAAAGGTTCCGTAGAGCACAAGGATAGTTTAGGTAATTTTGGGAACCTTAATGATGGAGATGTCCAATGGATGACAGCAGGTTCAGGTATTTTACATCAGGAAATGCCAAAGGGTAATAAAAAAGGAGAGATGCACGGGTTTCAATTATGGGCTAATCTTCCCTCAAATCTAAAGATGACAAACCCCAACTACCAAGATGTAAAATCTAAAGAAATCAGTGTTATAGAAGATGACGACGGGACAATTATTAAAATAGTAATAGGTGATTATAAAGGTTATAAGGGTTTGATAAAAGGAATTGCTTCAAATCCGCAGTATTTTGATATTTATGTACCACCTAATAGAATAAAGAGTTTTGAAATTCCTACTTATAATAATTGCTTTGCCTATGTTTTTGAAGGTAATGCTAAATTTGACTATTCTTCAAAACCAAAAGGAATAAAGATAGAAAAAACTATTAACAATGAAGAGTATACAATTAGAGACATGAGTGGAAACAAGACTTTAATTACTTTTGACACAGGAAATCAAATAAAGCTTTTATCTGGCAACAAAGGAGTAAGGTTTTTACTTGTTTCGGGTAACCCTATTCAGGAACCAGTTGCTTGGCATGGCCCAATTGTTATGAACACAAACGAAGAAATTAAGCAAGCAATGTATGAATTAAATAATGGAACTTTTATTAAATAATAGTGGAGATATTAACTATGAAAATAGCTGTAATTGGAGCTGGTGCGATGGGATCTATTTATGCGTCTTTTCTTGCACAAAGTAATAACAACGTTTTGGCAATTGATCTTTGGGAAGATCATATCAAGGCAATTAATTCCAATGGCCTTAGAGTGTCAGGCTTTAGCGGTGACAAAACTGTCAAAAACATAAAGGTTTCTAGAGACATTAATGACGCTAGAGGATATGACCTTTTCATTATTGCAACCAAAGCCGCTGGAGTTGGACCAGTTGCGTCAAAACTAAGCAAAATTGTATCTAAAGATTCTATAATTTTAACTATTCAAAATGGATTAGGAGCAGGAGAAAGAATAGCGTCTTTTATGCCTACAGACAATATACTCCTTGGTGTAGCTCAAGGATTTGGAGCTTCTATGATTGGTCCTGGACATGCACATCACAATAATATGAGTATGATTAGAATAGGTGAAATGAATGGAGGCATAACACAAAGGTTAGATAATTTAGTTCAAGTTTGGTGTGATGCTGGATTTAACGCAAAGTCATTTGAAGATATTGAACAGTTGATTTGGGAAAAATTTGTATGTAATGTAGCTTGGAGTGGTTCATGCTCCATATTTAAAAAGACGCTTGGCCAAGTCATGGAAAATGAATATATGTTTAACATTGCCAAAGGCTGTGCACTCGAGGCAAGAAAGATGGGCGACCTTAGAAAAGTAAACTTTACATTTCACGATACAGTTGATTACATAACAGAGTTTGGCAAAAAACTACTTAATTCTAAACCTTCAATGCTTCAAGACATTGAAGCTCATAGACTTTCAGAAATTAATGCTATTAATGGTATGGTCGTAACTTTAGGAAAAGAACATAATGTTGAAACTCCCTATAATACTGCTGTAAGTTCAATAATTAAAGCACAAGAAGCTGATTATTAACTAATAAGATAGTGTAATTTGAAACTTGCCTTAATAATAATTATTTAATAAAGTAATTTGAAGCTATAATAAGCTTTAATTATTTAAGAAAAGAAAAGGAAGAAAAATGGCCACAGGAACAGTTAAATGGTTCAACCCAACCAAAGGCTATGGTTTTATTGAACCTGAGGGTGGAGATAAAGACGTGTTTGTTCACATCAGTGCAGTTCAAGCTGCAGGCATGACAACACTTGAACCTGATCAAAAAATTCAATACGAACTAGAAGATGGTCAGAACGGTAAAGTTTCTGCCGGAAACTTAAAAGCAGTATAATTCTTAAAATTTTTATTTTACACCTCCTTTTTAACTAAAAAGAAAATGTACTAGTACATGAAAGCAACGCTTTTAATAAAATTATTATCTGAAACCAGCAAGCCTGAAATGATAAAACTTCTTTTAAAAGCTCTCTTCACAAACAAAGAAATAAAAGAGTTAGAAAATCGTATAAAAATATTTCAATTACTACTTAAAGGAAAAAAACAAAGAGAGATATCAGAAATTTTAAATGTTGGAATAGCTACCGTTACAAGAGGCGCTAGTGCATTAGAAAACGAAGATATTTTTAAAGTTAATAGTGAAATTATCCAAATGCTTAAAACAAATAAAATTGATTTAAATGATTAATAAAAAACCAAACAAAATAATAATCCAAGGAAAACCTAAGTATGTTAAAATTGGAGATGAATATGACTTTTTTCAGCTATTTATTAAAATAGAACAAAATTTTAAGAATTGTTTTTTATTTGAATCGTTAGGGGAAGAAAGTAATATTTCTCGTTATCATATTGTTGGCTTTAATCCAAAGTATATTGTTTATTCTGAACAAAAAGATCAATTAATAATTGAGGATACAAGTAATGGCAAAATAGAAAAATATGTTTGTGATAATCCTTATTATGAATTACGAACAATCATACCACAGAATATAATATCAAGAAAATATGCAGGTGGATTAGTTGGCTTTATCGGGTACGATAGTATTAATTTTTTTGAAGATAATTTGAATATAACAAAAAATAACAATTTTGAATCATTTAAATTTGGTGTGTACCTTGACGGCCTAATTTTTGATCAAATGACTGGAGAAATATTTTATTATTATTATGAAGATAACAAAATTGAAATTCTGAAGGATATACTGAAACAAACTAATAAATTCAACAAGAATGTAGATTGTAAATTCATAAAAAATTCTATGACAAAAGAAGATCATAGAAAAGCAGTATTAAAAATTAAAGAAGATATAAAAAATGGCTTGATTTTTCAATGTGAAGTTGGCTTTAAAAGTCATTATAGAATTAAAGGAAATTTAACAGAAATTTATTCTAAATTACGCTCCCTTAACCCTTCTCCACATATGTATTTTATGAAATTTGATGATCAAGTCATTATTGGTGCCTCACCTGAACTATTATTTAGACTAAAAAATGGTGAAATGGAAACATTTCCTCTAGCTGGAACAACTAAGAGAGGATCAAATAAAGAAGAGGATTTGAAATTAGCTAGGGAGTTGCTTAATGATAGTAAAGAAATAGCAGAACATAACATGCTAGTTGATTTACACAGAAATGATTTAGGAAGAGTTGCAAAATTTGGAACCGTTAAAGTAAGAAATTTAATGGACATAAAAAAATACTCGCATGTTCAACATATTTCGTCTGAAATTGCAGGCATAATTAATGAAAATGAGGATATGTTTTCAGCGTTGGCATCAAACTTTCCTGCAGGCACCCTATCAGGAGCTCCTAAAATTGAAGCAATGAAAATAATAAACGAAATTGAGGAAGATGGTCGAGGACCATATGGAGGAGCTATTGGTCAATTTGGCTTTAATGGAGATTGTACGTTTGCAATACCTATAAGATCATTATTTATCAAAGGTGAAGAAGCTTATGCACAAACTTGTGGAGGAAATGTATACGATTCAGACCCAAATAAAGAATATCAAGAAATAGAAAGAAAGTTAAAAGCAATGAAAATAGTTCTTAAATCTTTTGAGAATAAAAAATAAAATGAAGGTATTAATTATAGATAATTATGATTCATTTACTTTTAATTTATATCAATTGTGTGGTGAAATTCTTAATAAGTATTTAAATCAGCATGATAACGAAGTCATTGTAAAAAGGAATGATGAATTATCAATAACTGATATTAACCAGCTTAACCCAGATAAAATAATTATATCACCTGGCCCAGGATCTCCTGAACAAAAAAAATATTTTGGTATATGTGGGGATGTAATTTTAGAAAAAGGTCCACTTACCCCAATACTAGGAATTTGTCTTGGTATGCAAGGCATTGTCAATGCTTATGGCGGTAAAATTATTCATGCTAAACAACCAATGCACGGTAAAGTTTCGTATTTATGCCATGACAAACAAGGAATACATAATAATATTCCTCAAAACATTGAAATAATGAGATATCATTCATTAATAGTTGACGTAAAAACACTTCCTGATTGCTTTACTATAAATGGAGTTTCGCATGATACAGACTTTGAAAATGTTTTACCTAAATTTAAAGATATAACATCACAAAATGAAATTATGGCAATATCTCACAATTCCTATCCAATATATGGAATTCAATATCACCCTGAGTCATTTGGAAGCGAAGGTGGAAAAGAAATATTAAAAAATTTCCTTTTATAATTTAGTAAGTAAAAAGATGAAAACAAAAGTAGTTAAAATATATGAACAGGGATCTATTGATGTTCTTAAATTAGAAGAAGTAGACATTAAAGAACCTAGCGCAAATGAGGTGTTGATTGAGCATTCTTATGCTGGCTTAAATTTTATAGATATAAATCAAAGAAATGGAACTTACCCCTTAAAAAACCTGCCTACTATAATGGGCATGGAAGCTTCTGGAAAAATCAAAAAATTAGGAAGCAATGTTACAAAATTTAAAATTGGTGACAAAGTCACTCACTGCATGAACCTCGGTTCTTTTTCACAAATGATGAATTTAAATGAAAATAAACTTATAAAATTAAAAAATGAAGTTGATCTTAAGATTGCCGCCGCTGCAACTCTTCAAGGATTAACATCCCAATATTTACTTCATCATTCATACAAACTAAAAAAAAATAATACTCTACTTATTCATGCTGTCGCTGGTGGTGTTGGCCAAATCCTATGCCAATGGGGAAAAAAGATTGGAGCAAATGTTATTGGAACAGTAAGTACTGAAGAAAAAGAAAAAATTGCAAAGAAAAATGGCTGTGACTTCACGATTAATTATTTAAAGGAGAATTTTTATGAAAAAGTTATGGAAATAACAAAAGATATAGGTGTAGATGTTATTTACGACTCTGTTGGGAAAGATACTTTTTTAAAAGGTATAAAATGCCTTGCTCCAAAAGGAAGAATAGTTACATTTGGCGTTTCATCAGGACCAATTGAACCTATAAATATAAATACATTAAGATCTTTTTCAGGATCAATTGCAACTGGTGGGTTAAATACATACATCAAAAATAGTGATGAAATGCAAAAAAATGCAGATATGTTTTTTGATATGATAATCAATAAAGACATTAAAATTAATATTGATCACGTTATAAGAATAGATGATATCAAAAAAGCTCAATCTCTTTTAGAAAGAAGACTTACAACCGGCTCTGTAGTATTAGATTTTTAATTTTTTATAATTACATATAAAATAATAAAGTTTAAGCTTTTATAATATAAGAAAAAATTTAAACGAACTTATTTTGGAGAAACTGTAAATAAATGTTAAATCTTGGATTATTTATGATGCCGTTGCATCCAGCAGACAAGGATGTAAGCGTTTCTTATGAAGAAGATAGACAGCTTGTTATTTTAGCAGATAAATTACATTTCACTGAAGCATGGATGGGTGAACATTATAGCTCAATTGCAGAGCCAGTAACCTCTCCCCTGATATTTAATGCCTCGTTGATATCAGAAACCACAAATATAAAATTTGGAACAGGTGTTATTTCTTTACCACAACAACACCCAGCAGTAGTCGCAGGTCAAGTAAGTTTACTTGATCATCTATCTAAAGGCAGAGTTATACTTGGAGTTGGTGCTGGTGGTCTAGTAAGTGACTGGGAACTTTTTGACAATATGGATGGTCGCACACGTGCCATTACCATGATTGAATCTATAGAGGCAATTTTAAAATTTTGGAGTGATGAGAAAGATTATAATTATAAGGGTGAATTTCTAGATATTTCTCTTAACAAAAATGTTGTCAGTGAATTAGGTATTGGAAAATTTGTTAAACCATTTCAAACTCCTCACCCAGAAATTGCAGTATCTTTAAAAAATCCTAATTCAATGACTGCTAAATTAGCTGGAGAAAAAGGATGGATACCAATTTCAGGCAACTTTGTTGATGCAAATGATATTGCAACTCACTGGCCTACTTATCAAGAAGCTGCAAATAAAGTAGGAAAAAAACCTTCCTATTGTAAATGGCGTGTTGGGAGAAGTGTGCTTATCACTTCTTCAGACTCAGAAGCAAAAGAGATATTAGATAACCCTGAAGGCGTGTTTTCTCATTATTTTCTTTATTTAAATACTGTTTCAAAGCTAGCTTCTGGCACTTTAGGAAAAGATATTAATCTAAACAAGGAACTTCCAGAAGCCATAACAAAAGCAAAGAACTTAATTATTGTTGGGAACAAAAAAACTGTCACAGAAAAATTAATTCAGTTTATTGACCAAGTAGGACCCTTCGGCACATTACTTCTTACAGGACATGATGTTGGCAATTCAAAAAAATTGTGGGAGGATTCTTTTTCAGAGATGTCAAATTCAATTCAACCAATTTTGTGTAAGTATATAGAACAAAAGTTTAAAATTTAAATATTTTACTTAGGCATCATCTTCTGAAATGGAAACCGATAAGTTTTCAAAGTAAATTCGTTATTTCTTGATTTTTTTTCAACTGGATCTTCTTTAACAATTTCACCCATTTGAGGGACACCTGATCTTTCAGCATTTCTTTTAGCTTGATCTAAAGCTTCTTCATTTTGTTCTGTATGAGGGAATTTAAAAAGCTTATTAATACCGTCTTTTACAGCCCAAAGCACAATTAATCTCTCACCTTTATCATAAATGACTGCGTGATGTTCATACACAAATTGTTCTGGAGGCCTGTCATACATAGGACGGCCTATAAACTCGTGATTTGTATAAAAACTAAGCCATATCGCAATAAATATAATAGGTACTGTAAAAAACCTTTGCCAAATATTTTTTGTAAAAAATGGCAAACAACAAATAGCCCCCGCAAACGACCAAATCAACATTAATTGTCCTGTGCTGATTGAAAAATCTAACATTACACACCACTCTTTTTTCTTATTACTTCACCATCAATTATAAGCTCGTTCGTTGGATCAACGTGTACAATACCATTATAATCAACTCTAAATTTAAATGCTGGGAGCTCTTGTCCTTCTTCACTAAAAAATAATTTTTTTGTGTATTCTTCTTTATAAGGGTTAACTTTTAGTAACCTTACTGTAGCGTGCGTAAGGGGTGCTGGAAATTTTCTTGCATTATAAAAATGAATTGTAACTAAATATGATCTAGCCTCTGGTGTTCTTATAGCGACAACCTCTCTATTTTCTTTTAAGTAAACTGTTTTACCATTTTGATCCACATAAGTATCATTTACAGTACCTAAATCATCTCTTTCTAAATGGATTAATGCGTCATCCGGCCTTCTGAAACTTACTATATGGCCCATATTGTCTTTAACCCAAACATCTAGATCATATGGCTTTTCACCATCCCACTCCAATTCTATAAAGTACTCTGCCTTAGGCTTTATTGTTTCTTTTTTAGCTACTGGATTTATTAATAAAAAAGCTAACATAAACAAGAATACAAAACCTATCAGCATATTGAATAATAGATCTATAAATCCAAAAGAAGATCTGTATCTAGGATCACTCATAATTAGAATTATTCTCTAGAATAACCATTTGAATTTTAGTTAATACACTACCAACTAAACCTGCAAGAGTAGTACATAAAGCCGTACTCATTCCCAACGCCATATTAGATATTACTTTTTGGACATTTTCTACATTACTAACATCTAAGTTATCAAAAGCAGAACTTAACATTAACAAAAACCCTGCAACTGTTCCAATTAAACCCAGGGTGACCATTGTTTCTGAAGCAAACCATATATAATTACTTAATTTATTGTATTCAACGCTTGACTTAAAACTTAAGAAACCTGTTGATATTGATGTTCCAATGAAAATTACTATTATTATAAAACTAATCTTAGTTTGATCAGCATCATATAGTTTTTCAAACCATCCATAAGTAAAAATTAAGATTGCGGCAAATGACACAGTAACTACCTGTATCCACCACAACAAAAAAGCTTTTGACAAATCACATACTCCTTAAAAATATATATTTAACATATTAAAAATCTACAAATATTAATCAAGTACATAAAATGTACTAAGGATATATTTTAATATTATCAATATTGCTAATATCGTTCACTATCTCTATTAATTGGTTTTGTTTTTTTCTCCTAAACATACAGAATTTTTTAAAATTATAATAAATTCCTGCCTAATCAAAGCCATATTGTTTCCTAATTATACATAATTATGTTACAATTATGTTAAATCTTTCTATTTTGGAAACAATCATTTTCCAATTTGCTATATTCTCTTTGTTATTTTTATTTCGTATATAATTAACAACGAAGGAATAATCCTTCTTAATTTTATAAAGAAAAGTGAAAAGACGATGGAAAATACATTTTTAGCAAGAGCCAATCAATTTATCTCAACTGTTTTTGACAAGATTGCAGTATCAAGAACTAGACAAGCTTTAATAAGCTTAGATGACCGTACATTAGCTGATATTGGATACACAAGACAACAAGTTTTAAATGGTGACTTCTTTAACATAACTGACGTTGTAGACTTCCCTGCAGGTAGCTTAGGTCTAACTAAGTCTGTTAAGCAAGACAATAAGGTAGAAGACAAAGAAGCCGCTTAAAGGTTTAACAATTAATATTCGTAATTCCTCCCTTGAATATTAATAAAGATGGTGACATAACATAAAGCTAATACTCCTCCCCCAAGGTAGCTATTATGTCATCTCATTAACAAAGGACGAAGGACCCCCATCCTTCGTCCTTTTTATTTGATAAGATTGTAAATAACCTTATTCTAAGGTTATTAATTGTGGGAGATTGATATGAACGATTTAATAAAACCAACTCTACCGGCAACTTATAATGGACCTAAGCCACAAGGGGCTATTCCAGATATTTTTGTACAAGATAGCTTTTCCAAAGATGATGATAGATTATGGGTTCCATTGTCTCCCGGCCGTTGGTCGAGACCTTTATGTTTCAATATAAGTCAAGGTTACTGGGTACACTTAACAAAAGTAATTGGTGGTGGATTTTTATCTCGACACAGACATCCAGCTCCAGTTCATGGTTTTGTAATCAAAGGGTCTTGGAGATACCTTGAACATGACTGGGTTGCAAAAGAAGGATCGTACTTATTTGAACCACCTGGAGAAATACATACTTTAGTAGTAGATCAAGATTGCGACGAAATGATTACTCTTTTCCATAATTCTGGCGCTTTACTCTATTGTGATGAAAATGGAAAAACTATAAATTCAACTGATGTTTTTGATAGGGTTGATGCTGCCAGAAAACATTTTGTAAAAGTAGGTTTAGGAGAAGATTATGTTAATCAATTTATTAGATAGTTTGTAGAGATATGGTCCTTTTATAAATTAGAAAACTACCTGTTAATAATAAGATTGCTGCAATTATCATCCTCACTGGACTACCCATTAAAAACAAAGGAAAAGACAATACCATCATAGAAATTGGTACGTAAATTTTAGAAAACAAACTATCTTTGTTGGCATTTTGATAAAACGGAAATAATATCGATACTATTGCCATTAATAAAAAAAACAGCGACCAAGGTCTTGTTAAAAATAAAAAATAATCGTCACTAGTGCCTATAGCTCTAGCTATATTTAATTCTGCTAATTTCCCTAACACAACACCAAGGATCATAGGAGCCAAAGGGAAACCCAATTTTCTCATAAAATATCCAATAACCCCAAAACCAAACATTACCCATATATCAAAAGTTATATTATGAAGAGCAAAAACTCCAATCGCACAATAAGCTAAAATTACAGAAGCAAGAACGTACATTGGAATTCTTGTTACAAGTAAAAATAATTTCAAAGAAAATGCTTGTAAACCAACCATAAAAAAATGAGCCGCAAAAAATGCAATAAAAACACCGTAGGCTAACATAGGTTCATCTTGAATAAATGAAGGGCCTGGAATTATATTATGAATCATTAACGCACCAAGCATTACAGCAGTAACAATATCACCAGGAATGCCTAATGCCATCATCATTATTAACGCTCCACCAGCAGTAGCATTATTAGCAGATTCAGGAGCAATAATTCCATCTACGGCGCCTTTACCAAACTCATCTCTATTTTTTGCTGCTTTCTTTGCCTGGTCATAAGCTAAAATATTAGAAATAGATCCTCCAGCAGCAGGGAGGATACCAGTAAAAATACCTATAAAACTTGATCTAAATAAATTAATCCAATTTCTAATAACTAAGGCAATTGCTTTTCTATGTTCAACTCTTACAGGATCAGCTGTTTTTGCCATTAATGGAGCTTTTGCCTTTTTACTGTCTTCTACATCGCTCAATAATTGAGAAAACGCAAATAAACCAATTAATACAGGCAAAAAAGCAAACCCTTGTCTAATGTAATCAGATCCAAATGCAAACCTTGCTACTCCATTTATCTCATCTTCACCAACGCATGCAGCGAACAGTCCTAATAATCCCGCAATTAAACCCTTTACCATATTATCACCAGAAAGGCTGACGGTTATAGTTAATGCAAAAATTATTAAAGAAAAATAATCCCAGGGTCCAAATTCAAGACCAAGAAAAGCAAGTTGTGGAGCTAAAGCAACTAAAATTACGGCACTAATCATACCTCCAAAAAAAGAAGACCAAAGTCCCAACCCTAAAGCTAAACCAGGCTTACCAGCTCTGACCATAGGAAAGCCATCAAACGTTGTAGCAACCGAGGACGGTGTTCCAGGTATGCCTGTTAACATACCAGACATTAACCCTCCAGATAGTCCCCCTACAAAAACACCCATCATTGTTGCGAGACCTTGAATAGGGCTCATCCCAAAAGTGAAAGGTAAAGTAAGAATAACACCCATAGCAATCGTAAAACCAGGTATCGCACCAGCTAATAGCCCAGCTAATGTTCCAATGGCCATTAAACCTAATGTCAAAGGGTCAAGTAATACTGATGCACCTGCCTGAAGAATGATGTCAAACATTATCTATACCTACCAAACACGTAAAATTTCTCCTTCAGGTAACATTACCCTTAAACCAAATGTAAAAACCATCCACATAAAGCCAATGCTTAAAACAGAAATTAATAAGTGTTTGACACCTAATTTAATAGAAAAACCACCTAATAGAGTTAATAAACCAAAAACAAAGACTATCCCTCCTAAAAGCATCCCAAGATAATCTAACGTTGATAGGAAAAATATAAACATTCCAAAGCACAACAGTGCATTTTTAAACTTTAAAAAATTAATTTTAAACTTGCTATTGTCCTTATGGTCTTCTGTTTTAAATTGAAAATATGATTTGCCTAGCATTACTGAAGACATGACTACCAACATCCATAAAACAACTCTTGGCCAGGCATCTGCTTTCATACCTTCAAATCCAAGGTCTCTGATATTTGAAGCATCATTTATCATAATGCCAGAGAAGCAAAGTAAGAAAATTGCAATTATTAAATCTGATTTATTATTCGTCATAATTATTCCGAAAAAAACTCAGAGAGAAACTTCTCTCTGAGTTGTAAAAGTTATTTTCTTTTATATACACCAACTTTTTTTGCAATTGGTAACCATTTATCATAAGTAGCTTGAAAATGATCTGTATAATCTTTTGCACCTTTGTAAGTAATTAATATACCCTTTTTATGCATTGCATCTTTAAAATCACTGTCTGCAGCAGCACCTTTTAGCATTGCAGCATAATGATCAATAATTGCTTTTGATGTGCCTTTAGGAGCAACGACACCTCTTTCAACAGCATATACGAGATCATAGCCTTGTTCTTGCGCTGTTTTCATACCTGGAATTTGGTCTAATCTTGCTGGGTTTGTAACACCTAAGGCCTTTAATTTACCAGCCTTAATGTATTTAATGGCAGCCGCTAAATTGATTTCTCCAAGTTTTATATTGTCAGCTAAAAGAGCTGTCATTCTTTGCTTAGTACCGTCATAAGAAACATGCTTGAATTTCACACCTGCTGCGTCTTCTAATAATAAGAATACAAATTGACTAGTAGAACCAAAAGTTCCCCCAGCAGTAATACTTCCTGGGTTTTTCTTAGCCGCAGATACCAACTCAGTTAAATTAGTATAAGGAGTGTTTACATTAGCTCCAATAATTGAAGGAGTAGAGGTTACCATCGAAACTGGCTCAAAGGCATCCCAAGTAATATCAATTCTACCAGTAAAATAGCTAGTTATTGCACTTTGGTGAATCGCGAATAATGTACACCCATCAGGCTTTGCTTTTGCCGCTTGCTTAGCACCTTTGTTTCCACCTTGACCACCAACGTTTACAACTTGTAATTGTGGCTTAGCTCCATTCTTATTAACCTTCTCTACGATTTGACGGAAGATTATATCAGTTCCACCACCAGCTCCCCAAGGAACAATAAGTTTGGCTGTACCACATGGAATATCTGGAGCAGCAAAAGCGCCCGTTGCTGAGAAAGCAAGAAAAGCTACACCAGCTATTCCCACTTTAAATATATTTTTTATAGACATTGTTATCTCCACAAATATGTTTAATTTATCAATGTGTAATATTCACTTAGATGCAGCTTAAGAGTCAAACGTTTAATATTTTTTTATAGGACAAAGTTGATGAAATTTACTACAAGACCTCAAATTGTTGGAAATTTTGGCATAGTAACCTCAACGCACTGGATTGCTTCAGCAGTAGGTATGTCTATTTTGGAAAAAGGAGGAAATGCATTTGATGCAGGAGTTGCAACTGGCTTCGCGCTTCAAGTTGTGGAACCACATTTGAATGGTCCCGGTGGTGAAGTTCCACTGATATTAGCACCTTACAATAAGGATCCCATTGTTATATGTGGACAAGGGATAGCTCCAAAAGCAGCTAGTTTAAAAACTTTTAAAGATATGGATTTAAATATAGTTCCCGGAAGCGGTTTATTACCAGCCGTAGTACCTGGTGCTTTTGATGCTTGGATGCTTTTACTATTAAATTTTGGAACGATGACATTAAGAGAAGTTTTAGAACCTGCAATAAGCATAGCTATAAAAGGTTATCCCCTAGTTCCAAACATAATAAATACTATAAAGTCTGTTGAGCAGTTATTCAAAGACGAGTGGACAAGCTCTGCAGAAATTTATCTTCCTAAAGGAAATTTACCTCAGGAAGGTGATTTTTTTACAAATAAAAAAATGGCTGAAACTTACCTAAGAATTATCAATGAAGCTGAAGCGAAATCCAAAGATAAAAAAGAACAAATACAACAAGCAAGAAATATTTGGAGTAAGGGATTTATTGCTGAAGAAATAGATAATTATTGTAAAAACAACAGTGTAATGGACACAACAGAGAAAAGACATAAAGGCTTGCTAACTGCAGATGATTTGGCTGATTGGTCAGCTACAATTGAAAAACCATGTTCATATAATTATAAAAATTATACTGTCTGCAAAACTGGTCCGTGGGGGCAAGGACCTACTTTTCTGCAGCAGTTAGCACTATTAAAAAACTTTGATTTGGATGCACTTGATGAAAAGTCACCAGAGTTTGTTCATCTAGTTGTCGAAGCAACAAAGCTAGCTTTTGCAGATAGAGAAGCCTTTTACGGAGATACTAATTTCAATGAAGTGCCTATGGAAACTTTATTAAGTGAAGATTACAACAAAGATCGAAGAAATTTAATTACTGATCATGCCTCAATGGAAGTAAGGCCAGGAAATATTCCTGGGTTTGGAGGCAATGTTGTAGTAAGGCCAAAAGGACAAACCTCAGAATCTTTTTCAAAGTTTGATATAGGTGAACCTACAGTTGCCAGATTTGACGAACCTTTACCAAACAGTTTAGGCGAGACTAAAGGAGACACCACTCACTTTGACATAATAGATAAATGGGGCAATATGATAGCAGGTACGCCCAGTGGCGGCTGGTTACAAAGTTCTCCTATTATTCCAAACCTTGGTTTTTGCTTATCTAATAGAGGGCAAATGTTTTGGCTAGATAAAAATTCACCAGCATGCATTGGGCCAAAGAGACGACCAAGAACTACATTGTCACCTAGTTTAGCCCTTAAAGATGGATCTCCGTATATGGTATTTGGCACTCCTGGCGGTGATCAACAAGACCAATGGTCGCTTCATTTATTCCTTCGGCATGTTCACTTTGGACTCAATCTTCAAGAGGCAATTGATGCTCCTGGTTTTAGCACTGCTCACTTTCCAAATTCTTTTTATCCTAGGGAAACAGACATCGGTCATTTAGCCGTTGAAGGAAGATTCCCAAAAGAAACTATTGATGAGCTCCTTAAAAAAGGTCATAAAGTTTCTGTAGATTCAGATTGGAGCCTTGGAAGAATGACTGCTGCTTCAATGGAGAATGGAATTTTAAAAGGTGCAGCAAATCCTAGATTTATGCAAGGATATGCAATTGGAAGATAACAAACTCAAGGTATAATATAATGAAGGTAGGAATTGTTGGATTTGGCTCAATTGGTACTGAGGTTGCCAAAGCACTTATCATCGGTGTTGAGAATTTTTCTTTATATGGAGTTGTCTCAAGAAGCAAAAAAAACGTAGAAAGAAGAATATTACAACTTAATCATCAAATCAAAATCTTTGAATTAGAAACACTAATACAAAAGTGTGATATTATCATTGATTGCGCTCCCAAGGAAGCTTTTAGAGAAATTGCAACTCAATGTATCCAAAACAATAAAACATTAATAACTGTTAGTGGTGCTGGTATTCTTGATAATCTAGATTTAGAAGAAATGGCAAAAGAAAAAAATACACAAATTATTTTAGCTACAGGTGCTATTTTAGGCCTGGATGCTCTTAGAGCAGCATCTGAATCTAAAATTAATTCAGTTAAGATGATAACAAGGAAACCACCAAATGCACTCTCGAATGCCCCTTATGTAATAGAAAATGGAATTCAATTAGATAAATTATTAGCTTCAAAGCTAATATTCAAAGGATCTGCAACTGAAGGAGCAAAGGCCTTTCCAGCTAATGTAAACGTCGCAGCAGCGGTAGGTCTTGCTGGCATAGGTGCAGATAAAACTGAACTTGAAATATGGGCTGACCCTGATTTAGACAGAAATACACATAAAGTAGAAGTAGATGCGGACAGTGCTGTTTTTGAAATGTCTATACAAAATGTTCAAACTCCAGAAAATCCTGGTACTGGCAAAATTACTGGCCTTAGTGTTATTGCCTGCTTAAGAGGTTTAAAATCACCTTTTAAAATAGGAACATAAGATTATGTCAAGTTTCTCTGATAAACATTCATCCTAACATAACAAGACATTAATATAGGACAGTCAAAATTATATTTTTTACCTTTAGTAATTAAATCACCAAATATTTGTTCATGCTCTGTAAAAGAATTTTTTTCAACATCTCTCTGCATTGATGCTTTTATTGGAGAACCAGAGATCGTAATTGTTTTTAAAATAATATCAGCTTCACTATCTTCGTAATCATATTTATATAACTGGGCTATTGATCTACACTCATTGAACAAATCAATAATTATTTTTTTACCAAAATCAGTTTTAACTATATCACCTAAACTACAACTAAAAAGAGTTGTAGCTCCAGCAACAGTTGAAATAAAAACCCATTTCTTCCACAAATCTAAATTAATATCATCACTCAAAGCCACATCAAACTTTGTTTTAGCACAAACTTCTGCAAATTCTTTTAATGCATTATTTTTACTCAAATCTCTATTTCCAAAAGTAAGTTTTTTAAATTCACTAAAATGTTCTATTGTTCCATCTTTATTAACAGTAGAACTGATATGAGCTACACCACCCATAACATTATCTTGGCCGAACTCTTCATCTAGCTTTTTCATATGAGTAACCCCATTTAAAAAAGGAATAATTATACCTCTACCTTTTGTAGAACGTAAATCAATTATAGCCTGATCTAAATCATAAGTTTTACATGAAATCAAAATAATATCATACACTGGTTTTAATTCGTCTGATAATACCAATTTAGGGTCTAGGTTCAAATTCCCTAACGGACTAATTATTCTTAATCCATTAGCTTGTAATAAAGCTCTTCTTTTAGGTCTCACTAAAAATGTTACATCCGCTCCTATTTCGTGAAGGTGACCTCCAAAAAAACCACCTATTCCACCCACACCTAAAACTAATATTTTCATTTTAACCTCAATTATTAAATTAAAAGATTTTTAATTTATAAAAAATTAGAATTTTGTAATTCTAAAATTTTTTCTAAAACATCTTCAGGTAAAGGTCCCATTTCAACTGCTTGAATTGCATTTTGAAGATGCTCTAATGTCGCCAACCCCAAAACAGTACAATGCAAACTTTCAGTAGATAAGCCATATCTAACAGCTAATTGGGCCCTGTTTCCGTAAGTTTCACCAACTACTTTATATATTCTCTGAACACGTCTTTCTTCTTCTTTTATATCTATCATGTGCGTAACAGGCACTTCTCTTCCATGCCTTATATCTGTTGCCAATAAACCAGCCGCAAATATTCTAATACCTAAAATACCCATATTCTGTGCCTGGCAGTCCGATACTAAATTCGAAAAATCTTGATCATTCCATATGCCTTTTTCTTTAAAGGTAGCTGTTGGATTAAGAAGATTATAATATATTTGAGCTGTATCGAAACAACCAGTCTTTACAACGTCTCTGATTGGTTTTGTGTCGCCTAAAGCTGTTAGTCCAATATGGTCAACACGGCTGTCTTCTCTAATTTTCTCCATAATATCACAAACGCCATTTTTTTCTAAAATCTGGGCTGGAGTTAAAGTTTCTTCACTTTCATCAAATGTAATTTTATTATGCAGTTGATATAGATCTAATTTGTCTGTTTTTAACCTTTTTAAACTATTATCTAACTTTCTATCTATTTGTGACCCAAACGATTCTGAACTTTTGGGATCTAACCTTGCTTTTGATGATATGTACAATTTATCTTTAACTGGAAGAGCACTCAACAAATCTCCAATATTCTTTTCAGATCGACCTTCACTATAAGTTTCTGCAGTATCAATCCAATTAATTCCAGATTCTATTGATGTTTCTAAGGCTTTTTCCATCACCTCGTAGCTGGGATCTATAAATAACCCTCCAACCCAACCTCCTCCAAGAACCACCTCAGAGACATTTAAGTCAGTTCTACCTAATTTTATATTTTTCATAATGATTACATCTTTATTTGTTAAAAATTATAATTAACTAAACTTAACTCTTAAAATAATTATGTCTATTAACTCGATTAAAAGTATTATCTTATACTAATTGAATTTTTAAATAAAAATAGATTAAATAAATATTTGGTATCACCTAAGTTGATATAAATCATACAAATAAATAATTATTAGTTATTCATAATCTTATGATAGTTACATTAAATATAACCACATTAATAATTAGAAAAATTATGAATAAAGATAATTCCAATATTAAAACTCTACTACTCGGATCTTTTTTTGCATCTTTATCCGCAACACTTGGTGGATCTACTTTTGTTTTTACTCGATATGTAGTTGACAGTATTGATCCATTTACACTCAGTTTTGTAAGATACGGGCTAACAGGATTCATATTATTCTTATTATCCATATCAGTTTTTATAAAGAAAAAATTTGACCGAAAAGATCTTATTCCAATGAGTTTTTTGGGGTTATCTATGATTACTCTATTTCCAAATTTTATGGCACTTGGCTTAGAATATACTACTGCTGCTCGGGCCGGGTTACTATATGCAACAATGCCATTATGTACAATTGTAATAGCCTACCTTTTTAAAATTGAAGAAATTACACTCAATAAATCACTTGCAGTGGTAATTGCGATAACGGGCGTGACTTTCTGTATGTCAGAAAAGGTTGATAGTAATTTCAGTCAAACATTAAAAGGTGATTTTCTAATGATGACGGGTGTATTTGCAGCTTCATGTTTTACTGTATTTTCTGGAAAGTATCTTAAAAAATACGGCAACATACCTGTAATGATATATGTTATTTTTATTGGAACATTATTAAATTTTTCATTGTCGTTAAGTTTTGGTTCTATCTATGAAAGTTTTTATCAAATAAACGAATTCGAACTCGCTGCTTTAGCAATGCTAATCATACCTGGTGGGGTCATTATGATGTATTGCTGGGGAAAAGCATTACAAATGATAACACCAACACAAGCAGCAATTTCTCTTGGTTTCAACCCACTTTCAGCTATTTTACTTGGTGCGATCATATTGAATGAACAAATTACATTTAAGTTAATTATTGGCTTTTTATCGATTATAATTGCAATTATATTAGTAAACTGGCGTATACAAAAGGAAAATTAGAAAATACTACTTTAAGTTTTCTTTTAGCATTTTGTTAACTAAACCTGGGTTAGCTTTTCCTTGAGATATTTTCATTACTTGACCAACAAAAAAACCAAAAAGCTTGTCTTTTCCACTTAAGTAATCTTTGACCTTGTCTTGGTTGTCAGCAATGACATTCTCAACTAGTTTAAGTATTTCTTTATCATCAGAAACCTGTTCTAGTCCTTTTTCTTTAACAATATCTGAAGGTTTTTTATTACTGATCATCATTTCAGAAAAAACATCTTTAGCTATTTTCCCTGATATAATCCCTTTAGCAATCAAGCCAATTAATTCACCTAATGCTTCTGGAGAGATTGGACTATTTGCTAGCAATAAATTTTCCTTCTTAAGTGCACCGAACAATTCTGATATCATCCAGTTTGCCGTTAATTTTCCATCGCCACCAGTTGCAGCTTGTTCAAAGAAATCAACATAATCCTTTTCTTCAACTAAAATAGAAGCGTCATAAGGAGTTATTCCATATACATTTACTAATCTTTTTTTTGCAAAGTCTGGTAACTCGGGTAACTTTTCTTTAATATCTTGAACATAGCTATCAGTAAATTCTAAAGGCAAAAGATCTGGGTCTGGAAAATATCTATAATCATGAGCATCTTCTTTACTTCTCATCGATCTAGTTTCTCCTGTTGAAGTATCGAAAAGCCTTGTTTCTTGATTAATTTCTCCACCTGCTTCAAGTATTTCAACTTGTCTTTCAGCTTCTGCTTGAATAGCTTGATTAATAAACCTTATGGAATTTAAATTTTTTATTTCGCACCTAGTACCAAATTCTTCTCCTGCTTTCCTAACAGAAACGTTACAATCAGCTCTTAAAGAACCCTCTTCCATATTACCATCACATGAGCCAACATATCTTAAAATAGATCTTATTTTTTTAACATAAGCCCCCGCTTCTTGAGGTGATCTAATATCTGGTTTGGACACAATCTCCATTAAAGCAACGCCTGTTCGATTTAAATCAATGTAAGATTTACTTGGGTGTTGATCATGTAAAGATTTACCAGCATCTTGTTCAAGATGTAATCTTTCAATACCTATTGTTGTTTGGTTATCATCATCTACGTCGATATTAATTTCACCCTCTCCAACTATAGGTTTCGAAAATTGACTTATTTGATAACCTTGAGGCAAGTCAGCATAGAAGTAATTTTTTCTATCAAATATAGAAACGTTATTTATCTGAGCATTTAAAGCTAACCCTGTTTTGACAGCTTGTTCTACACAATATTCATTAATTACTGGAAGCATACCAGGCATTGCTGCGTCAACTAATGAAACATTAGAGTTTGCTTGAGCACCAAAAGTAGCAGAGGCTCCTGAAAACAACTTTGATTTACTTGAAACCTGGGCATGTATTTCTAGACCAATTACCATTTCCCAAACACCCGTTTCACCTTGAATATAACCAGGTTTTAATTTTAAAGTTTCACTCATTTGGCCGCTCCATCAGCAATAAAATTAAAGTTAGCAGATTTTTCTAATACATGAGCAGTACTAATCAAACCTGGTTCGTCAAATGCGTTAGCAATAAGTTGAATTCCAATTGGAAGACCCAATTTATCTAAACCAACAGGTAATGATATTCCAGGAAGACCTGCTAAACTTGCTGGTACCGTAAAAATATCATTTAAATACATAGTCAATGGATCTTGTTTTTTACCTAATTCAAAAGATGTTGTTGGAGTTGATGGTGTAAGTATATAATCAACTTTTTTAAAAACATTTTCAAAGTCTTCTTTTATTAATCTTCTTACTTTTTGAGCTTTTAGATAATACGCGTCATAATAACCAGAAGATAAAACATAAGTTCCAATCATTATTCTTCTCTTCACTTCATCTCCGAAACCTTCACCGCGAGTTGTTTCATACATATCGTCTAAACTGGATGCTTCTTTTCTTTGACCAAACCTCACACCATCATATCTTGCCAAATTACTGGATGCTTCTGCGGGTGCTATGATATAATATACAGGAAGAGCATACTTTGTATGAGGCAAAGAAACTGGGATAATTTCAGCTCCCGCCTCTTTGAGCCAATTAATTGATTTTTGATAAAAGTTTACAATATCATCAGAAATACCATCTTGTGTGTATTCTTTAGGAATTCCAATCTTTTTTCCTTTTATACTATTACCCAAATAACTCATTAGATCAGGCATGGCCAAATTAGCAGATGTTGAATCTTTTTTGTCATAACTAGCCATAGAATTAAGCATAAGTGCAGCATCACTAACTGTTCTAGTCAAAGGTCCTGCTTGATCCAAAGATGAAGAAAAGGCTACTATTCCCCATCGCGAACATCTGCCATAAGTAGGTTTTAAACCAGTGATCCCACAAAATGCAGCTGGCTGTCTGATTGAGCCACCCGTGTCTGTTCCAGTTGCTGCTAAAGCTGATCTTGCTGCCACAGCTGCAGCAGACCCACCAGAAGAACCACCTGGGGACATCTTCTTATGTTTTAACCATGGATTTATGACATTGCCTTTAGCAGCTGTTTCATTACTTGAACCCATTGCAAACTCGTCGCATGATAACTTGCCTAACATAACGGCACCGTCATTCCAAAGATTTTGGGTTACAGTACTTTCATAGGTAGGATAAAAATTATCAAGTATTTTGGAAGACGCGGTAGTCTTTATGTCTTTAGTACAAAACATATCTTTTACGCCTATTGGAAGACCTTCAAGAGGCCTAGCAACACCCTTAGAAAGGTTTTCATCAGATACTAGAGCCATTTCTAAAGCTTTTTCTTTTACTATTTCTAAATAAGCACCCAAAGACGAAGTTTTTTCTATAGCCTCAATATAAGCATTAGTAAGTTCAACTGAAGAAATTTTTTTTGATTTAATGGCCTCAGATGCGCCTAGCAAATCATATTTTAATAAATCAGACATTATTCAATAACCTTTGGAACTACAAAAAAACCACTAGAGCTTTCGGGTGCATTTTTTAAGACTAAGTCTTCTATATTCCCATCAGTCACTATATCACTTCTAAGTGGTAATTTATGACCTGTAACCGAAGCTAAGGGCTCAACATTAGACGTATCAACCTCCTCTAGGTTAGCTACAAATCCTAAGATGTTATTTAAATCGTTTGTTAGGCTTTGTTTATTCTTTTCAGGAATATCTAAACGAGAAAGTCTTGCTATTTTATTTACAGTTGGAATATCAACAATCGATTTTTTATTGGACATTTTTATTATTTCATCCCATTGATTGAATTTAAATATATTAGAAAGTCTGTTAGCATCAATTATGCCTATCTTCAAGTCTGATGAATTTTTGTTGAACATTTTGCCTAAAAAAAGGATTTTAGGAATAGATCCTGGTACCAAAACTTTGGGAATAGCAATCAGTAATTCAGATTTGACCGTTGCCTCCCCTATTTTTACAATCCAAAGAAAAAAATTACAATCTGATTTAAATCAACTTCTTGAAGTTCTAAAAAAATATGATGTTACAGGAATAATTATAGGTTGGCCTTTAAACATGGATGGAAGTATTGGGCCAAGATGCGATTCTGTTCGAGATTTTATAAAAAGCTTATTAGAAATGATTGATATTCCAATCCTACTTCAAGACGAACGAATGTCTACAATGGCTGTTGAAAAGCCTATGATCAAGGCAGACCTTACTAGAAAAAAAAGAAACTCCAGAACAGATCAACTAGCTGCTTGCTGGATATTACAAACTGCACTAGACGGATTACCCAAAAGAATGTAGTAAGATATTTTAAATGAACAAAATATTTAAAAACCATAAAACCATTTTGCCCTCTCCAGTTAATTTATTATCTTCCCATTTGTTAGCAATAGAGGGTATGCAAAAGTATGAAATTGAAGGATTACTCGATAGAGCCAATTACTTTGCTAATTTAGATAGACACAGTGATACAAAAAAACTATCAGGTTATGTTGTTCTAAACGTCTTTTTTGAAAACTCTACTCGTACAAGAGTGTCTTTTGAACTTGCAGCAAGAAGACTTGGTGCAGAAGTTATAAACATATCTTTAATTAACTCATCTATAAAAAAAGGAGAAAGCCTTCTTGATACTGCAAGCACTTTAAATGCAATGCGACCAGATTTATTGATAGTAAGACACCCTCATAGTGGAGCTCCACATTTATTTGCTGACTATTTAAATTGCAGCATTATCAATGCAGGTGATGGAAGACATGAGCACCCAACGCAAGCGTTATTAGATGCTTTAACTATTAAGAGAAGAATTGGTCATTTAGAAGGATTAAAAATAAGTATTTGTGGAGATATAGCTAACAGTAGAGTGGCTCGTTCAAATATTCATCTTTTAAATATAATGGGAGCAGAAGTTAGGTGCATAGCTCCATCAACTTTAATGCCTTTAAACCTAGAAAAGTTAGGTGTAAAGTGCTTTTATAATATGGAAGAAGGCATCAAGGATGCCGATGTAGTCATGTTATTAAGACTTCAAAATGAGCGTATGTCTGGAACTGAAAATCCCTCTGAGCGTGAATATTTTAAATTTTTTGGCCTTGATGAAACTAAGTTATCACTAGCAAACTCAAATGCCGTTATTATGCATCCTGGCCCAATGAATAGAGGTGTTGAAATTGCATCTGCGTTAGCTGATGATTCAAATAGGAGCTTAATAAAAACTCAGGTTGAAATGGGTGTGGCAGTTAGGATGTCAATTATTGAATCTCTAATCCATACAAAAACTAAAGGTTTAGAAAAGTAAAAATGGCATATACAATTTTTAAATCTATCAATGTTCTTAACCCTCGTACAAATTTTGATGAAAAATCAAATGTTGTTATTGAAAATAACAAAATTATTTCAATTTCAAAAAAAATTAATCTAAAAACTTTCACAAACCATAAATCTGTAACTATTTATGACGGTAATGGTTTAACTATATCTCCTGGATTAATGGACATGCGTGTTAATTTAGGAAAAACTGAAAATTTAAAATTAACTCAGAAAGTTGCTCTGGAAAATGGTGTAACTTCAATTGTCATTCTTCCAAATCAAACTCCTAAACTTAATAATCCCTCTATTATAGATCATATCTATAAACAATCAGAAAACTCTATGTTACCTAAAGTTAATGTCTATGGTGCTGCAACAAAAGATGATGCAGGGCTAGAAATGAGTGAACTAGGATTAATGTCAGAGATGGGTGCTGTCGGTTTCACAAATGGGAATAAAAGTATTAAAAATAGTTTGGTTATGAGACGTTTAATGAGTTACGCAGAAATGATAAATCGCCCTATAATTCAACATGCAGAAGATCAAGATTTGTCAGGGATTAACCAAGCTTCAACAACATCTATAAGGGGTGAAATGAATGAAGGAGAAATTTCTACTCGTCTTGGTTTAATCGGAATACCATCTTGTGCAGAAGTAATTATGATTGAACGAGACATAAGATTAGCTGAATTAACTGGTGTTCATTATCATGTAGCTCACGTATCTACGAGAGAAGCAATTGATGTAATTCGTCAAGCTAAGAAAAAGGGATTAAATATAACTTGTGATACTGCTCCACCATATTTTTTATTAAATGAAAATGTATTATTGAATTATGATACATCATTTAAAATTTCACCTCCTTTAAGGACAGAGGACGATAGAATGGCCGTAATAGAAGGTATACAAGACGGAACAATTGATGCAATAGCCTCTGATCATAGAGCTAGATCAAAAGACACAAAAGTTCAACCATTCTCTGCTGCTTCAATTGGGGCTGCAGGAATTGAAACGTTATTTTCACTAACTTTAGAATTAGTTCATAAAAAATTAATTAGTTTAAATAAAGCAATTTCTTTAATCTCAGTTAATCCTTCTAAGATATTAAAAATAAAAGAGCCTACTCTTGAATTAAATGAAGATGCTACTTTTATCATTTTTAGTGACAGCTGTAAAAGTACAATTAATCAAAAAAATTTAATGTTTAGCCCAACTCCATTTGAGGGAAGAAATATAAAAGGCAAAATTCTAGCCACTTTTATTCGTGGCAATCCGTCTTACTTAAATTCAATATTAAAAAAAAGGCTATTAAATGAATTTTGATCTCAACTATTTATTAGTTTTATTATTATTCTCTTTTCTAGGTTATTTAATTGGCTCTATACCTTTTGGTTTAATCTTGACCAAGATGTCAGGTTTAGGAGATATCAGAAATATAGGTAGTGGAAACATTGGCGCAACGAATGTTTTAAGGACTGGCAACAAAAAAATAGCGTTGTTTACATTAATTTTAGATGGAAGCAAGGGAGCCTTAGCATTATTTCTGTTAACATCCTTATTAACTAAGGCGTCAATTTTCAACATCTATAATGTTGAATTAATTATGAGTGTGGTTGCTATATCTTCTGTTCTGGGACATTGTTTTCCAATTTGGTTGAATTTTAAAGGTGGCAAAGGTGTAGCAACAGGATTTGGTACTATATTGTTTATTAATTTATTAGTTGGAATTACAGCTCTTCTGATATGGTTTTTAATAGCAAAATTATTCAAAATTAGCTCAATGTCAGCTTTGGTTTCTTATTTTCTAATACCTTTTTTAATGGCTTTTTACTCAGTGGAAAATTATTTTATTATTGCTTCAGTATTTATTTCATCAATCTGTTGGTTTCAACATCGAGAAAATATTAAAAGATTGTTGAATAGAACAGAGCCTAAAATTTAAAAACTCTGTTGTTATTTAATCAAAGTAATGTTATCTGCAAATGAATAGCTCATTAAACACTAATGTTTTATTACTTTTTAAAATTAACCTAGGACCTAAAATAAATGAAGTTAGTAATAGTTGAATCTCCTGCAAAAGCCCAAACTATTAATAAATACCTGGGTAACGATTATAAAGTAATTGCATCAGTTGGCCATGTAAGAGACTTACCATCCAAAGATGGTGCAGTTCTTCCTGAAGATAATTTTAAAATGTCTTGGGAAATGCACAAAGATAAAGAAAAAGTTGTAAAAGAGATTATAAGTGAATTAAAAATTGCCGACACTCTTATTCTTGCCACAGACCCAGATAGAGAAGGTGAGGCCATTAGTTGGCATCTTAAAGAGATTCTAAATAGCAAAAAAACTATACAAGACAAACCCGTTCAGCGAGTGGTTTTCAATGAAATTACTAAAAATGCTGTTTTAGAGGCAATGAAGAGCCCGAGGGAAATAAATACAGAATTAGTAGAAGCATACTTGGCAAGAAGAGCCTTAGATCATCTTATAGGTTTTTCTATATCACCTATATTATGGAGAAAACTTCCTGGCTCTAAATCTGCGGGTAGAGTTCAATCAGTGGCTTTAAAGCTAATATGCGAAAGAGAAATTGAAATTGAAAAATTTAATATAGAAGAATATTGGTCAATTGCTTCAGTTTTTACAAAAGATAACAAAGAAGATTTTACTGCAAGGCTTATTTTTATAAACAACAAAAAGCTTGCAAAAATGGATATTAAAAATGAAAGTGAAGCTAATTTGGCACTTGATCAGATTAATAAATCAACTTTTCATATTACAAATATTGAGAAGAAAAGGGTTAAAAGAAATCCTTTAGCACCCTTTACAACCTCAACTCTTCAACAAGATGCCTCAAACAAACTGGGCTTTGGTGCGTCAAGAACTATGAGAATTGCTCAAAAGTTATACGAAGGAATAAATATTGGTTCTGAAACAACTGGGTTAATAACATATATGCGAACTGATGGAGTTCAATTAAGTTCGCAAGCTATTGAAGAATTACGAAATGAAATTTCAAACCGTCATGGAAAATCATATATTCCTGATAATCCAAGAGTATATAAATCTAAAGCAGCAAATGCACAAGAAGCTCATGAAGCAATAAGACCAACAGACATTGCACGAGATCCAGAGAGCATATCCAGTTATTTGGATGCGGAACAATTTAAATTGTATGATCTAATTTGGAAAAGAACTATTTCAAGTCAAATGCAATCAGCAGAATTAGATGAAACTGCAGCCGATATTTCAAGTAAAGATCAAAGCATCACGTTTAGAGCTAATGGTTCACAAGTTATTTTTCCTGGTTTTTTTGTTTATAGAGATAAAGAAGATGATAGGCTATTACCTAACTTGAAAGAAAAAGAAGAAGTTGATTTAAGTAAGGTTGAAAGTGATCAACATTTTACACAACCTCCGCCAAGATATACTGATGCAAGTCTAATTAAAAAGATGGAGGAGTTGGGTATTGGTAGACCATCAACTTATGCTTCAATATTACAAGTTTTAATAAATAGAAATTATGTTGAAAAAGAGAAAGGCAAACATGTACCACAAGAAAGAGGCCGAATACTTACTGCTTTTTTAAATAATTTTTTTGGAAAATATATTGAGTATGATTTTACTGCAGAATTAGAAAAGAAACTGGATACTGTATCGGATGGAAAATTAAATTATAAAAAATTATTAGAAGAATTTTGGGACAATTTTAAACCTCATTTAGATAAAATGTCTAACCTCGAAAGAGATAAAATATTAGAAGCCTTAGAAAACGAACTGACAGACTTATTTTTTCCTAAAGACGATCAAAAAGACAATGGTCAACCAAACCGAACATGCCCAACATGCTCCAATGGAACCTTGGGCTTGGAATTAGGAAAATATGGTGCTTTTATAGGATGCTCTAATTATCCAGAATGTAAATTTACTAAGCAGATCGCAAATAACCAAAATGGTGACGATAGCGATGCTAACAACACTTTTATGCCTGAAAATGATGGATTGCTTGGAATAGACCCTGAAACAGGATTAAATGTTTTAATTAAAAAAGGTCCTTATGGTATTTATATTCAACTAGGTGAAGAAAAAAAACCAAAACGAACTAGCATCCCAAAACTTGTTGAAGCCAAAACAATTGATCTAAAAAAAGCATTAGCTTTTCTCTCATTACCAAGATTAATTGGTAAACATCCAGAAACTGAACAAGATATTTCTGCTGGTATAGGCCGATATGGTCCCTATTTAAAATATGATATAAATTTTATAAGTATTCCAGCTGACGAAACAGTCATAAACATTGGCTTAAACCATGCTGTAGTTTTAATTGGAGAAAACAGTGACAAACTTGGTAGAGTGCTCGGAGACCATCCTGATGGTAATGGTAAAGTGTTGGCAAAATCAGGAAGGTTTGGACCTTATGTAGAATACAATAAGATTAGAGCCACTTTACCTAAATCTTTTACTTTAGAAGATATTAATTTAGAACAAGCAATTGAATTAATTATTGCAAAAGCTGCGAAACCTCCAAGGTTTAAAAAGAAAACTACTCCAAAAACTTCTAAGAAATCAAAAAAGAAAAAATAATCTATGGTTAATATAAACTTCAACAAATATGAAAAATAATAATGATAGTAAAATAGAAGAGATAACATCTCCAATATTATCATTAAAGATCACTTCTATAGATGATGACGGTTTTGCTAATGCAAATATTTTAGATAGCCATTATGATTTTAGACAAGTTGAAATACCGTTCAAAAATGAAAATATAAAATTTAATATACAAGATCATTTATTAGTCCAATTTAAAATATCTAATAACAACTATGAATTTATTAGGATAATTAAAAAACTAGATATTGAAAGAAGATATTTCTTTGCAAAAGTAAATATGAACTCAAGAAAACAATTTATACTTCAAGAATTAGAAAGAGGTCGTAAAAGTAAAGATATAATAATTCCCATAATATCAAAAGAGACTGTTATTCATAATGGAGATATTGTTAAAGCTCAAATAGCATCGACGCAAACTTTAAAAAATATAAAAATAAAAAAAATTAAAGCAAAAAAGAGAGAAAGAAATAGCAATAATAACCAAACTAATTATGCAGAAGTCATAGAAATAATAGGTTCTTCGTTTGATCCAAAAACATTTTCCTTTTTAGCAATTAAAGAAAATGATTTAAATTACGAATTTAACGATAATATCGTCAAGGAAGTTAAAGGGTTAAACCAAATTAATAATGAAGGCCGTGTTGATTTGAGATCTACATCTTTAGTAACGATTGATGGAGAAAATGCTAAAGATTTTGATGATGCTGTTTATGCTGAAAAATTATCTAGTAAAAAAGGGTGGCGAATATTAGTCGCGATAGCTGATGTTTCTCATTACGTAAAGCTAAATTCCTATCTAGATCTAGAAGCGAAAGAAAGAGGCAATTCAGTATATTTACCAAACCTTGTTATTCCTATGCTTCCTGAGCAATTGTCAAATAATTTATGCTCATTAAAACCAAATGTAGATAGATTATGTTTAACAGTTGAAATAATAGTAAATAACAAAGGTGTTAAACAATCTCATAAGTTTTTTCAGTCTATAATTAACTCAAAACAAAGGTTAACTTACAAACAGGTTGAAGATGTAATTAATAAAGATAAAAACAGTCATTTAGATACAAACATTCTAAAAGTCATTAACTATTTACATGAAGTTTATCAACTTCTTGATAAAGTTAGAACAAACAGAGGCGCATTAAATTTAAATTTGCCAGAAAAAACTATAATATTTAATAAAAAAAATTGGCCGGTAGACGTAAAAAAAGTTTATGGCATGACTAGTAACAAGATAATTGAAGAATTTATGGTTTTAGCAAACGTTGCTGCAGCTGAGGAAATAAATAAAAGTTCACAAAATACCGTTTACCGAGTTCATGAACAACCAAGTGAAGAAAAATATAAAACATTAATAGACATAATAGGACAACCGCTAGCTAGTATTTTAATTGGGAAATTACCTCACCCTTCATTGATGAATAAAATATTAGAACAAACAAAAGAGACGGCTGATTATGAATTAATCAATCAATCAATATTAAGAAGTCAGTCTCAAGCAAGGTACGATAATAAAAATTATTCACATTTTGGACTAGCACTTAAAAATTATGTTCACTTCACTTCACCAATACGTAGGTACGCAGATTTATTAATTCACAGACAAATTATAAACATAATTAATCAAGAAAATTCAAAAAAAATCAATACAAGTATTAATGAGACAGAAATTAAATTATTGTGCGAACATATTTCAAGTACTGAACGAAAGGCAACAAATGCTGAAAGAACTACAATTGATCGATTAATTAGTTTACTGTACCAAGATAAAGTTAAAGAAACTGTTACTGGTTCAATTATATCAGTCCATAAATTTGGAATATTTGTGTCCATAGATGACGGAATAGCTGAAGCACTTCTACCTATACGTGAATTACCTTATGACTGGTACGATTTTGATCAAACAAAACAAGTATTGTTGGGTGAAAGATCAGGATATTTTTTCAAAAGTGGTATGGAACTTACAGTCAAGATTACAGAAGTTGTTCCTATAACTGGTAGTATAACTGTGAAATTTATTTCTGGAGGAATAAAAGGTAAATTAAAAAAATATAAAAAAAGAAGAAAAAGATAAATTAGTAGCTACCAACACTTTAAAGACATTTCATAACTTGACTTTAAACAATAATTAAATTACTTAATACAAAAATTATGGAGTTAAATATGGCTAAACCAGCAACTTTACAAATCAAACTTATTAGTTCAGCTGATACTGGATATTTCTATGTTACAAAAAAGAACCCCAGAACAAAACCTGAAAAATTAGAATTAATGAAATATGACCCAAAAGCAAGGAAACATGTTTTATTTAAGGAATCTAAAATTAAATAATTAATACTTTCTAATTATTACATACTTGTTTTTCAATAACCTTAAAATCTTTAAGTTTAGCTATCACTTCAAAGTCCCCATAATCAACTTTATAAGAATACACAACTCCATCCTCGTCTAATTCTAATGATATTTCATAATCTGGACTTGTTTTGTTTTCAGCCTTAGAATAAAAAGCAATTTTAATTGGCCAGACCATAACTGCAGAAATATTTTTATTATTATGTACCTTAGCTCGTCTTTTATTACTTATGACGGTTGAAACAGTTTTAATCGGGTTGTTTTCTTCGTTTCCAAAAAAAACATCAGCGTTAAAAATTGTTTGACCTGCTTTAGCTTTTTGAATAACTTTTTTTAAATGCTCTAAGGGAAATAAAGTTTTTTTATTAAAAGTTAGTTTTTTTATATTTTGATTGATCATAGATCCTGAAATGTTTTTTTTATTTTTCTCTACAAAACCTTGATAATCATTTTCACCATTTAAATCACTTTTCTCAGTTAATTGAAAACTATGTTTAGTAGATATTTTATTTTCAAAAGTAGTAAAGCTGGAAAAACTTTTTGCAGATTTTTTATTTGGTAACTCATAAATTAATATATAATCTTCTCGTACATTCCAGCCATCACAAACTTCTTGGATTTCAAAAAATGTTTGTCCTTGTCCCCCTTCTAGAAAAGAGTTTTTTATATTTTCAACATTTAGTATATAAGTGGCTTTATGTGATAAAAGCTGAGATGAAAATGAAGGACTGATTAAAAGTAAATATATGATAAAAAGGGCATTTATACATTTATTTGAAAACATTTTTTTTCCTTTTGTTTAATTAGATATTTTAAAAAAATTATCGTTGTTTTTAAAACAATATAATCTAAGTTAATGTGTTATGAATGAAATAATTAAACCAATAACAGACCAAAATACATTAAACGATTTTTATAATAAATGTAAAATAGAAAAAGTTCTAGCAGTAGATACAGAATTTATAAGGGATAGCACATATTATCCATCCCTATGTTTAATACAAATTGCAGGCATAAATTTTGCTGCTGCAATTGACCCTCTTGCAAAATTAGACATGAGTCCAATATGGGAATTACTATTAAATAAAAATATTTTAAAAGTTTTCCATGCATGCAGACAAGATATAGAAATATTTTTTGGATTAATGGGTGAAATACCTACACCAATATATGACACACAAATAGCCGCAATGTTTTGTGGACTTGGTGATCAAGTTGGTTATGAAAGTTTAGTAAATAACTTTTTAGGATTGTCAATTAATAAAGAACATCAATTTACAAATTGGTTGCAGAGACCACTATCACAAAATCAGATTAACTATGCAATATCTGACGTAACCCACTTAATTAATATATTTCCATTAATACGCCAAGCAATTAAAGATAACAATAGAGAAGAATGGGTCACTAAAGAGCTAGAGCACCTTAGTAAAAAAGAATTATATCAAGTTAAGGCAGATGAGGTTTGGAAAAAAATAAAATTAAAAAACTCTAATCCACAAATGTTAAATTTACTAAAATATCTAGCATCTTGGAGAGAAAATGAGTGTAAGAAACGAAATATTCCACGAAACAGATTAATACGAGACGATGTATTAATTAATATTTCATTTTCCAAGCCCAAAACGATCAGTGAGCTTAAAAAAATCAGGGCTATACCAAAAAATTTATCAAATGATGATTTTTGTCAAATTTTAGAAGTTGTAGATAAAGCTCAGAAAGTAAAACGTGAGGAATGGCCATTAATATCAACATCGACTTCTCCTCAAATATCTAAAAGCAGTTTAGAATTATTAAAAATACTCTTAAAATATTGTTCTGAAGAAAATGGTTTAGCAGAAAAAGTTATTGCTAATACTGATGACTTAAAATCTATATTAGAAGGTCAAAAAAAAAATATGAAAGTATTTACTGGTTGGAGGAACAAAATTTTTGGGGAAATAGCTTTATCATTATTGAATGGAAAATTAGCATTTAAAATGGAAAAAGGGAAAATAAAGAAAATAGATATTTAATTTATATTGAGTGTATCAAAAATGTATTGAATACTTTTATAACTTACCTTTTTTTTAGTCTCTAAAAGTATCACATCTAATGAGTTAATAAATTTTATAATGCTTTCAAAATTTCTCTCTAATCTCTCTAATATATAAAGACATTGATTATCATTTAATATTAATTTTTTATCATTACTATACTTAATCAGAAAGGTGTACATTAGCATATCGTCTGGTAATTTAATCTCACAAGCCAGCAAACTTCGTATTCTTGAATTTAAATCATCTAATTCCCAATCCATTTCGAAGGCAGAATATCTAGATAAAAATAAAATAGAACCTTGCTTATAAGTAACTTGATTGAGAAAATGCAAGACTAATTTAGAAGGATAATTACTACTTGGTACAAAATTATCTATAATGAAATTAGTTCCTTTTTTAATTAAATCCAAATCATGTGATTTTAAAGATGATAAAACAAAGGATTTATTGGTATCCATAAATATATTACTTAAATGGGTTTTACCACAGCCAGTAGGTCCAAAAATGAGTGCGGCAGGTATTGTGTTAATTTTTTTGTTCCCTAGCCAAAAATCAGTATTTTCAATAAGGCTAATTGCTGATTGATTACATTTAGAAACAATAAAATTGTCTCTATTTTTAATAGATTTAAAGGTAAGAGGAAGTGCTAGTTGCTTATTAAAGCTACTTTTATTTATATTTCTTAGCTTAGTATACATTAGTTACTTTTATTGATTATTTTAAAAAAATAAAATCTCATTATCACGCCTAAAATTGCAGCTAAAGGCAATGATATAAGAACTCCTACAAACCCTGCCAAATGAGCCCCTGTTAAAAGAGAAAACAGAACCCAAATTGGATTTAATCCAATGGCATCTCCTACGAATTTTGGGGTTAAATAATAACTTTCAAGTACTTGTCCAAAAAGAAATACTAATGATAGATATAATAATTCAAATGAAAAACCAAACTGGAAAAAACCTAATATTAATGTTAAACCACCGCCTAAAAGCACCCCAATATAAGGAATAAATGATATCATTCCTGCAAACAGCCCTAAGAGTATGCCAAATTCAATACCTAAAAAGAAAAGGCTAAAAGAATAAAAGATACTTAAAATTAAACATACTATACCTTGACCTCGAATAAATTTAGAAAGAACAATATCTATTTGTTTAATTAAAACCGTTAAGTCTTTTAAGTTTGATTGATTTTGAAAATTATTAAAAAATATCTTAATATATTTAAATTCTAAACTCATATAAAAACTTAAAATAAAAACTAAAATAACGTCAAAAAAACTATTAAAAAATTGAATACTGTTATCCACTAAAATAGAACTGGAACTGATTAAATTTTTTGTGAGCGGTTTTAAAAATTCAATGAAATTAAAATTATTTATTTTTTCATTAATAGAGTATTGATTACTATATTGCTCTATCAAAATTTCAATTTTACTCATATAAGATGGTAAGATAGAAAATAAATTCTGTGTTTGTTTAATAATAATTGGCGAAATTAATATTAACAAAGATAATAAACATATGATGAAAAGAATGACTGCCATTAAACTTGAAATAGTTTCATTTAAATATTTATCCAATAAAACTTTTAAAGGGTTAACCAAATAAGCAATGATAAAAGCCAATGCAAAGGGAATAATCACTTCAAATAAATATAAAGAAATTATAAAAATTAAACATAATAAGATATAAATATTTAAATTTTTTATTTTCCCATTTTTAAGTTCATCTGACATGTAATTAACTCCATTAAAATTTTGAATTAAGTATGTATTGTTGAGAGTTGAAGTCTTTAAAAATCATTTTTTTTTCTTTTGCTGCCTGAAAAAAAGTTTTTTTGTTTCCTATGAACCTTACTACAACCATCCCTTTTAAGGTTGAAATAGAAATAACTTTAACTTCTTTAACAAATGGTAAACTTTTAAGAGTGTTGAGTACAAAAGGCCACAAAGTTATATCCTTTTGTATTAGTATCGTATTTACATTATATTCTATTTTACTATTTGATTTAAGTAAGCCTCTTTTAAGATGCTCAAAGTTTTTTGAATTTTTCTTTTTGTAAAATATAACTTCTTTTTCTATTTCTATAACTCCTTCATCTAAAAACCCATCTGTTGATTTTACTTTTATAATTTTATCATTAAATAAAAATGGAGCTTCTAATCTTGTCGATTTATATGAGGAAATTGGAATTATCAATTCAACTTCATTGATAATACTGGAATTAATTAGATTATCTTTTTTCCAGTTTTTTTCTATAGAATTTTTTATGTTTAAGACTTCCTGATTTAATAGAGTTTGGTCAATATTATATAAAGAAGTAGTAGTTTTAAGAGGAGTTTTATTTCTGTAGAGTGTATTTTCTAATATTCCATTTTTATTATATATCTTAGCATAGGTACTAAGGAAGGTTTTTCCATCATTTTTTAAAACAGGTTCTGCAATAACAACTAATAATTCTTCAGATTTTTCTAAGTTAATTAATTTGCTAATCAGATCCTTGTTAGAAACATTTATTAAATTTGATCTGATTCTTCTTGATAATTTCAAATTCCCTTTTGCTAAAGAAAATTTCACCAACCCTTCTGAAGATTTAATCGCTGTTTTCCATTTTAAATACCAAGGATCTTTTTCATCCCAAATAATCACTCCCCTTGGCCCTTTAAAAACTGGAAGTATAGAAATCGGTTTACGGTATGTCTCTGCGTATTGAATTTTGTTTTTATGAAAGTATTCTATTATTAGTTTTCTATTAAAACATATATCAAAGTTAGCTACATATCTTGTATTGCTGTTAGCTTCACTGTTAATTTTCAAATAATCTACTAATTGTAGGACTTCTAAATTCTTAAACTTAATTTTTTTGTTTCTAAGTGTTAATTTATTTAAAAGTGTTTTTAAACCAAATAACTTTGCTTTATCTTCGGCTAATTTTCTTGCTTCTACGATAGATTTCTTTGTCAAATCAACTTTTATATTTTTTACATAATATGATGAATTACGACAATCATCATTGTTAGAAGCCAGAGATACTGAATAAGAAAATATTATATTTGTTAAAACTAGACTTATTATTTTTAAATTTTTAAAAAACATTTATTGATCATCCAATTTTTTTAATTGATAAGTAACTATAACATCGATATATCAAATGTATAAATTTTCAGTAACTTTTACATAAAATAATTAAACCTTACGATCTAGTAAAGATTAACTTATAAATGAATAAAAAGAAAAAAAGTCAAAAATTAGAATCTATTAATTATAGCGACGCTGGCGTAAACATAGATTTAGGCGAAGAACTAGTTTCAGAAATCTCTCCTATTGCAAAAGCTACTGCTATAAAGGGTACAACTGGAGAATTAGGTGGTTTTGGTGGCTTGTTTGACTTAAAACAATCTGGCTTTAAAGATCCAATACTTGTCTCTAGTACAGATGGTGTAGGTACAAAACTACAGTTAGCAATCAAAACTAAATCCTATTTTAATATAGGTATTGACTTAGTTGCCATGTGCGCAAACGATGTTTTAGCTCAAGGAGCAATCCCATTATTTTTTATGGACTACTTTGCAACAGGCAAGCTTAAAAAAGATGTTGCTATTGAAGTAATCAAGGGGATCGCAGAAGGTTGTAAACAATCAGGTTGTGCTTTAATTGGTGGAGAAACCGCTGAAATGCCAGATCATTATTTAAATGACAGTTTTGATTTAGCTGGTTTTTGTGTAGGTGCTGCTGAACGAGAAAAATTATTGGATAAAAACAATGTCAAACATGGTGATCAGGTTATTGCTGTTGCTAGTAGTGGTATTCATTCAAATGGTTATTCTCTAGTGAGAAAAATTATCGAAACAAGATCTATTGATATTTTTAAAAAAACAGACTTTGATAAAAAAAGATCACTTGCTGAATTACTCATGAAACCAACACTTCTGTATACTAATGCATTTCTAGCAGCTAATAAAAATATGAAAGTAAAATCTTTAAGCCATATCACAGGTGGTGGTTTAGTTGAAAATCCTCCTAGAGCATTTAAAAAGAATTTAACTCTTCAATTTGATATGAGTGGTTTTGAGTTGCCCCCACTTTTTAAATGGATTCAAGAACAAGCAAATATAAATCTTTTTGAATTAACCAGAACATTTAACTGTGGAATTGGTTTGTTAATTTTTGTAGATAAAAAAGATGCACATACAATTATTAATGATATAAACAATGCTGGGTATGAATCCTTTTTAATAGGGTCAATGGTTGAAAGCATATCAAATGAAAATGTAATGTTTGATGGTTGGAAATTTTAGAAAGGTTAAAGCATATTATTATTTTATTTAAATAATTTATAAATCACTTAAATTGTTACTACAAAAAATGTTACATATTCTTTTGAATAAGGGAAAAAAATTATAATTTTTAATATTGGAGATATTAATGGCTAATAAGATTGATAAAGAAAATGAAGAGCATAAAAAATTCTATGAAAATTTTTTACAATATACCACTTACAGTGCTGTGGTTGTAATAGCTATTGTAGCTTTGATGGCGATTTTTTTGGTGTAGGGAATAATTGTTTAACTAAATAATTCAACAGCAGCAAAAAAGAAAGCAATCTCTAGATTTGCATTTTCAAGACTATCAGAGCCATGAACGGAATTTGCTTCTATGCTTTCAGCAAATTCTTTCCTAATTGTTCCAGCATCGGCTTCTTCCGGATTTGTAGCACCCATAATATCTCTATTTAACTTTACTGCATTATTACCACTCAGAACCTGTACTACAACTGGTCCAGAAGTCATAAATGAAACTAAATCGTTATAAAAAGGTCTATCTTTATGAACCTCATAAAATTTTTGTGCCATATCTTCTGATAATTGTAATCTTTTTTGTGCTATAATTTTTAATCCTGCTTTTTCAAATTTAGCATTTATTAAACCAGTTAAATTTCTTTTTGTAGCATCTGGTTTAATTATAGATAATGTGTTCTCAATAGGCATTAGTTTCTCCAATGTAATCATTCATAAGGTTAGTATATGTATTATATTTAATAATCAATAATAATTTATTTATAAAAACTAGTTAAACATTTTTATAATCTTTTATAAGTTGATAAAGCATTTTAACTCCCCATCCAACACCGCCATAGGGGATTGTAGGTGAAGGTTTATTTTTCCACGTAACTCCCGCAATATCTAAGTGTGCCCAAGGAGTTTTGGCAACATGTCTTTTAAGAAAACAGGCAGCGGTTATTGAACCTGCCCCAGGACCTCCAATATTTTTCATATCGGCTATTTCTGTTTTAATCAATTGGTCATACTCATCATCTAAAGGCATTCCCCAGACTTTTTCACCACTTGTTTCTCCAGCATTATAAATAGCTTCTGAAAGAGTTTTGTTATTAGAAAACAAACCAGCTCTAATATTACCTAAAGCAACAATCATTGCTCCAGTTAACGTTGCTAGGTCAATTAAAAATTCAGGCTTATACTTTTTTTCAGTCCAAGACAAAACATCAGCTAAAACTAGCCTACCCTCCGCATCTGTATTCAATACCTCTATAGTTTGACCTGAGATTGAGTTAACCACATCACCAGGTCTTTGTGCATCACCATCTGGCATATTTTCAACAAGACCTATAACACCAATAATATTTAGTTTAGTTTTAGATAATGCTACAGTTTTCAACAGACCAGTCACAGTTGCTGCTCCGCCCATATCCCATTTCATATCTTCCATTGACTTAGGTGGTTTGAGAGATAAACCACCTGAATCGAAACAAACGCCTTTTCCAATAAAAGCATATGGCGGAGCATTTTTATTTCCACCAGTCCATTCCATTACAACTACCCTACTATCTTTCCGGGATCCTCTTCCAACAGCCAACAAAGCTTCCATGCCAATTTTTTTTAATTGAGATTCATCATACACAGTTACCTCAACACCTATATCTCTAAGTTTTATACACTCATTAGCAAAACTTAATGGGAAAAGAATATTTGGTGGTTGCCATACTAAATCTCTAGCGGTATAAACTCCTTGAGCAATGCTTTTAACATTATCAAATAATAAAGAACTTTTTTTAAAATCCTTACATCTGAATATAATTGAATTTAAGATATTTTCCTGTTTTGGCTTTATTTTCTTATAATTAATGAATTTATATGAACTTAGCAAAATGCCAAGGGCAATTCTTTGATTAATTTTAATATCATTCTCATAAATCACAGCTTCTGTACAAGCTGTCGATTTCACCTCATTGTATATAGTACCACCTAATCTTTCTAGATAATCATCTTTTAACTTTCCATCATCAGATTTTCTTTTTACTAATAAGAAATTACCTTTTTCGGATCTGACTATTATATTGTCAGGAGAACCATTTATTAAAAAACTGTTTAAGAATTTATACAGCTCAACATTTATTTTAGTTTCTTCAGGTAAATGAATTTTTGTTTCGGTAAAAAAAAGAATATTAATTGTTTTATTTTTATTTAATTCAATTTGATTATTCGGTTTCTCAAAATTAATGTTAATAAACCTATTCTTATTTTCCATGTTAAATCCTTGAGGTGATAAGAGATGTTGTAATTAAAATAATAAGATATATTAATATATTATTAATAAAAGTAATTTAAACAAAAATTAGGATAATTTTTAGATTAGTAATTTTATGATTTTAACAAAATATGTTTTTAAACAAACTATAAAAAATGTTTTTTTATCAACTATGGTTTTTTTAGCTGTTATATGGTTAACACAATCGTTTAAAATGATTAAGTTAATAGTAGATAAAGGTGCAAATCTCTCAGATTTTTTTATTTTATCTGTATATAACTTTCCTAGTTGGCTTCTGTTAGCTCTTCCGTTTGGAACATTTGCAGGATGTATGATCTCATACTCAAAATTTGAAAGTGACAAAGAAATTGTAGTAATGAAAGCAGCTGGCCTGAGCCCTCTTAAGATCAGTGGTCCTGCAATAATAGTGTCTTTGTTTTCGTCAATAATTTTATTTATAATATCTCACTTAATTTTGCCAACAACTTATAAAAATTTTAAAACACTTCAAAACGATATCAGAAACAGCTCTAAAGAATTAATTATTAAAGAAAATACTTTTGCAGATATAAATGAAAACCAAACTATCTTTATTCGGCACTTAGATACTAAAAACTATTTTAAAGAAATTTTCATTCAAGACAGAAATGACCCTTTAAATTTAGTTGAGCTATATGCAAAAACTGGTTATCTGACCAATGACGATTACAAAGTAACTTTATTTATGGATGAGGGAACTAGATTCTCAACTAAGGGTTCTAAAGAACCAACTATTTTAGATTTTAAAAACTACAAACTTGAAATTATGAAAAACAAATCCAAGTCAACTTCATCAAGAGTTGTAGAATATAATGAGTATAGTTTTTTTGATTTAATAAAAAAAGCTAATCAAAGTAAGGATAAAAAAGGAAAACTTATAGCAGAGGCTCACAGCAGAAACACAGTGGCTTTGTTACCTATTGTTTTTGTTTTAATTGTAATGATAACAATTCTTAACAGTAATTATTCAAGAATTATATCAACTTACAAAAAGAGTATAAGTATTGGCTTTTTAATTATAATCGAAAGCTTATTTATTCTTATCAAAAATACTGTACATTATAATATTAATTTCTTACCATTAATGTACTTTTCACCTTGTTTTATTATTTTATTAAGTTTTTTTATACTTCATAAAAATATTAATTTTAAAAAAATTATAAGCTTAATCAAACAAAGAACTATTCATAATGAAACATTATAATAAGCATCCATTCATCCTTTATAAATACTTTACAAAGGAACTATTGCTATTCTTTTTATTTGCATTATTTTCACTTACTATATTAATTTTCTTTATTGACTTAATTGAATTATTTCGTCGTTCCTCAAATAAAATTGGAGTAACTCAAGTGCAACATGCTAATTTTTTTAGTATTATTGGAATGGCTGGGTTAAAAATTCCAGGCAATATAGAAAAAGTTTTACCTTTTTCTACTTTAATTGGTTCTATTGCTTGTTTTAATCAATGGAGAAAAAAAAATTACTACATCATATCTAGGTCATTCGGTCTATCTTTGTGGAAAATAATTACACCAACTTTAATCTCATTTTTTATTATTGGTTTAGTATCGATAACTTTTTTAAATCCGTTATCATCCATTTTTAATAAAAAGTATGATACACTACAAACCATATATTTTGGGAAAAAGAACCTCAAGGTTTTTACTTTTGATACCAAAGGATTTTGGATTAAAGAAATTTCTCGAGACTCACAGTTAATAATTAATGCCAAGACAATAAATGACATAAATAATACTTTAAAGAACGTAAATGTATTTGTATTTGATAAAGATAAAAACTTTCAAAAAAAAATAATATCTAAAAGAGCAACATTTTTAAAAAATAAACTAACTTTATTTGAAGTAGATATAATAAGTCGAACAGATAGTTTAAAAAAATTAAAAAAATATACTTTTACAGTCAAATCTGAATCTACTGGCTTTGTTATAGCTATAAGTAAGCCAGATACAATTTTTATTTTTGACCTTCCTTCATATATTTTTAAAATAAAAAAATATGGCCTCAACATATCAAAACATCTCATACATTTTTTTAAATTGGTTTGCCAACCATTTTTAATAATATCAATGATTTTACTTTCTGCATCCTTGATGTTAAGGAGTAGTGAAAGAAAAGTAGAGTCTGGTAAAGTAACAATTTCATTAGTTGTTGGATTTAGCTTATATTTTATAGGAGATTTTATTTTTGCATTAGGGTCATCGGAAAAACTTCCACCATTACTTTCTGGCTTTGGCCCTACATTAATTGGATTGTTTTCTGGTTGTTACCTAATCAGTGAAATTGACGAACCAACAAAAAAATTAAGTTAATAGGAAGATAATTGAATAGTATAAAAATGAAAATTTCATATAAATATCAAATCATAGTAATCATTTCTTTTATTAATATTATTTCCAGTGCAATATATGCTAAAGAAAATTATATTTTATCTACAGTTAATACAATTCCAATATCAAAAATAGATGTTATTAATAGAGCCAAACTTATTTCTTTTTCAATAAATCAAGATTTGAAATTTAAAAATTTAAAAAATTTTTATAATCAGTCTTATAAAGTTCTTATTAACGAAAGAGTTATTCAATCTGCTGGCTTAAGAATTAACAAAAACATTAACAAAATTGTATCAAAACAAGCCTATCAGTTAACCTTACAAAACTTTGATAATTCCGAAGATAAACTCAACAAGTTTATTACAAAATTGTCAATACCTAAATCTGCTATTATTGAAAAAAACGAAACACAATTAATCTGGTCTATTGTTTTAAGAGATAGGTTTAAGTCAGAAATTGACCGCTTAGAAGAAAAATTAAATGAAAACATCTTACGAAATGATTCTCAAAACCAACAGGACCTTTATGATATAGCTGAGATAGTTATAAACAGAAGTGGTAATAAAAATTTATTAAAAAATATCAATTTAGCCCTGCAACAAGGAATTAGTTTTTTAGATATTGCAAAACAAGTTTCTCTTAGTAGTTCTAAAAAATTCAATGGCAAAACTGGTTGGCGGAATTATAATAATTTACCAAAATACATAATAGACAAACAGATAAATGTAAAAGAAGGTGATATTTTTACCTTTCCGGTTAAAGATAAAATTAAAATTATTAAAATATTAGTTAAAAGAAATAAAGGTAGGTTGAGTAAGACAGAAAACAAAATTTTATTAGTTCAAGTAAAATTTGAGATTAATTTCAATACAAAAAAGGCTGCTTATACCGATGTAAAACAAAAACTGAGTAAATTGTTAGGTGATAAAAAGAATTGCGATCAACTAAAAAAAATAAATGATAAAAGCATTAAATTAAACATAATAAATTCTAGAGTAGCTGACTTAAGCCCTAATATACAAAAAGTTATTATTAATAAAAAAATTAATGAAATCACTGATCCTTTTTATATTGGAAATAATGGGTATACATATGTTGTTTGTGATAAAAAGCAGGCAAAACTAAGTAAAAAAAATTATAATCAAACTAAGAAAGATTTTATGTCAAAACAATTTCTAATTTTCAGTGAAAAACATTTAAAACAACTCAATAAACAAGCTAATATTATAAATATTAAAGAAATTAGATAATTATAAAGCTTTACAAATGATAACATCAAAAAAAGTAATCCTAATTTCAGCAGGTGAACCTTCAAGTATTGCTACAGAAATTACAATAAAGACAATTATGTCTTCAAAAGTTCATAGTGATATAATGCCTATAATAATAACTGATCCTCAAATTATAATAGATTATTGTAAGCTTAATAATGTTAATTATGAAATAAACGAAATCAAAGATAAGCAATACTTTAAGGATTTTAAGAAGAATAAAATCAATATAATACCTATTAAACTTTTAGAAAAAGTTGTAATGGGCAGTCCGAATGTTAAAAATGCATCTTTTGTAAAGGATTCTATTGTTAAATGTGTTAATATTCAGCTAAATAGCATAGCTTCAGCACTAGTGACTAATCCAATCAATAAAAAAGTAATGTATGAGTCAGGTTTTAATTATACCGGTCACACAGAGTTTTTAGCGTCCTTGTCAGTAAAAAACAAACATCCTGTAATGATGCTTGTAGGCAAACATCTAAAAACTATTCCATTAACAATTCATGTTCCTCTTAAAAAAGTCTCAAAATTATTAACAAAAGAATTAATAATCTCTACTATCAAAATTGCTAGGGAGAGCCTTATTTCATACTTTGGTTTTTCTCAGCCAAGAATAATTATAACTGGTTTAAACCCTCATGCAGGTGAAGATGGAGAAATTGGAACTGAAGAAAAAACAATAATAATACCTGCGATCAAAGAAGTTTTAGATAATACTTCATATCATCTATCTGGACCTATATCAGCAGATACTGCATTTTCATATGACAACAGGAAAAAATATGATTTAGCTATTTGCATGTACCATGATCAAGCTTTAATACCAATTAAAACATTAGATTTCCATAATGGTGTTAATGTAACCTTAGGATTAGATTTTATTAGAACATCACCTGACCATGGAACAGGATTTGATATAGCAGGGCAGGATAAAGCTAACCCTCAGAGCTTAATTTCTGCTATAAATCTTGCTTATAAGATGAGTATAAATAAAGAAAATGACAAATAAACACGATTTTCACCTACCTACTATTAGAGAAATTTTAAACAATAACAATATCAAAATTAACAAATCTCTTGGTCAGAACTTTCTCTTTGACATTAATCTTACAGATAAAATTGTTAAAAGATCTTTGCCAATCAAATCAACAGTAATTGAGGTTGGGCCGGGGCCTGGATGTCTAACTAGATCAATTTTAAAACAAGAACCTAATATTGTTTTTGCAATTGATAAAGATGTTCAATCTAAAAAAATGCTTAATGATTTAAAGAAAATATACAAAAATAAATTAGAGATAATTATAGATGATGCTTTGCACTATCCAATATGGAATTTAGGCACTGCACCAAGACAAATTATTGCAAATTTACCTTATAACATTGGTACTAAAATGTTAATTTCATGGTTAAAACATATAAACCAGTTTGAAATGATGACACTTATGTTTCAGAAAGAAGTTGCTGATAGAATCATAGCAAAGCCAGGCTCAAAACAATATGGCAGATTATCAATTCTAACAAACTGGTTAACAAAAACTAATAAAGTATTTGATATACCAAATACAGCTTTCTTCCCTGCTCCAAAAGTGAAATCTAGTGTAGTCCAGTTAATACCTTATGAAAAACCTTTATTAGATGTTAACTTTGAATCAGTAGAAAAAATTACACAAATGGCTTTTAGCCAAAGAAGAAAAATGCTTAAAAGTAGCCTAAAGGAAATAAATGGTAAAAAAATTTTAGCTGATTTATCTATTTCACCTAATTTAAGACCTGAAGACTTATCAGTACTTGATTTTTGTAGGATAGCAAAAATGGCCTTTGAAAACTAAAATCTTTTATGATTTAATTTAATCTAAGTTAAGTTTAGATTCTATTTGTCTAAATCCTCTTAATCTTTCTGAGTATAAAATTGATTTAACCTTATTGAAAGCCAATTCAATTTCATCATTTACAACTATAAAATCATACTCATCATAGTGACTTATTTCTTTTCTTGCCTCAGACATTCTTTTCATAAATGTTTCTTTATTTTCACTTGCTCTATTTCCCAACCTAGATTCTAATTCATTAATAGATGGTGGAAGTATAAATATTTTAACAACGTCTTGACCAAGATGTTTTTCAATTTGCCGCGTACCTTGCCAATCAATATCAACAATAACATCTATACCTTCTTCTATTTTTGATAAAACTTCTTGCTTAAGTGTTCCGTAATAACACCCAAAGACATTAGCCGTCTCTATAAATTCATTATTTTCTATCATTTCCAAAAATTCTTCATTATTTTTAAAAAAGTAATCTTTTCCATGAATTTCATTTTTTCTTTTTTTTCTAGTTGTTGCTGAAATAGATAAAGTAACTCCTTTAATTTCTGTTATTAATTTTTTGCATAGAGTGGTCTTACCAGCACCTGAAGGTGAGGATATAACAAGAACGATACCTCGACGTTTACTATTCAACATTTTATTAATCCCTCATTTTACTTTTTTTCCACAAATTAATATTTTGTTTATGTAAATCATATGTTTCAGAAAAACGGTGTCCACCCTTACCATCAGCTACAAAATAGAAATAATTTGTGTTTTTAATATTCTTAAGTGCATTTAAGGCATTTTTTCCCGGATAAGATATAGGGGTGGGGGGTAAGCCAGTGTGGAAATATGTGTTGAAAGGATGAGACGATTTTAACATTTTTTTTGTAATATATTTTCCATTAATGTTTAACCCAAAAGCAAGAGTAACATCTGATTGCAATTTCATTTTTTTTCTCAGCCTGTTAATAAAAACACTAGCTACTAACTTAGAATCTTCAAAAGATTTAGCTTCCCTTTGAATTATTGAAGCAAGTATTAATAACTCACGCTTATCTCTCAATATAAAATCTTTTGGTTTATTTTTCCATACTTTATTTATGCTAATGTCTTGAGCTTTCTTCATACGATTCAGAAGCTTAACTCTAGAATAACCATACTTAAAATGATATGTATCAGGTTTATATATACCCTCCATCAAAGTAGGTATTTCTCCAGACAAATATTTATTACTTAATAATTTTATTCTTAAATCTATAGCTGAAGAACCTTCAATTAAAGTGAAGTTTCTTGTTATTGTTTTACCGGTTTGAAACATATTTTGTATTTCAAAAAGTGAAAAATCCTTTGGAATTAAATATTCACCAGCTTTGATTAAAAGTTTATCTTGATGTGAAAATGAAATCATTCTCCAATCAAAATATTGAATATGTATATTTTTAGCTCTTAATTTTTTTAAAATAACTTTTTGATTGTCATTCTTCTTTAAAAAAAGATAAGTGTCTTCAAAAACAATTTTCTTATTTTTAACTTTATCAAAATAAGAATAGCTTAAAAAAATTGAGGCAAAAATTATAATTAAACAGAAGCTAAGTTTTAACTTCAATCTGCACTACCGATTAATAAACTAGCGTTAGTTCCACCAAATCCAAAAGAGTTTGATAAAACATTCTTAACAGATCGTTTTTTTGCATGGATGGGAACTAAATCAAAACCAGAAGTCTCATTGTCAGGATTTAATAAGTTATTAGTAGGAGGAACAATTTGATTTACTATTGATAAAATAGAGTAAATAGCTTCTATTGCTCCTGCAGCACCCAGCAGATGCCCAGTAGCTGATTTGGTAGAACTAATGCTAGTATTGTCTATATTATTTTGAAGAAGTTTTCCAATTGCTCTTAACTCTATCATATCACCTAGCGGTGTTGACGTGCCATGCGCATTAATATAGTCAAGATCATATGAATTCAAGTTTGCATCCCATACTGCAGCTTGCATTGCCCTAAAACCACCATCTCCAGTTTCAGCAGGTGCTGTAATATGATATGCGTCTCCAGACATACCATATCCTTTAATTTCTGCATATATGTTTGCACCTCTAGCAATAGCGTGTTGCCTTTCTTCTAGTACAAGAACACCAGAACCTTCACCCATTACAAATCCGTCCCTAGCTTGGTCCCATGGACGAGAACTAACTGATGGATTATCGTTAAAACTAGTACTTAATGCTCTAGCAGCTGCAAAACCAGCCATCCCAATTCTACAGCATGCAGCTTCCGCACCCCCAGCCACCATTACATCAGCGTCACCATATCGTATAATCCTAGAAGCATCTCCTATTGCATGCGCACCTGTAGAACAGGCTGTAACCACTGAATGGTTAGGGCCTTTAAACCCATATTTAATACTAACTTGCCCAGATAAAAGGTTAATTAATGCCGAAGGTATAAAAAAAGGACTAACTTTTCTGGGCCCTTTAGAAATCATTAGCTCGGTTGTCTTAGCAATTGTTTCAAGTCCGCCTATACCAGACCCAAGTATAACACCAGTTCTATGTTTTTCTTCATCATTTTTTGGTTTCCAACCTGAATCTTCAACAGCTTGCATTGCTGATATAATTCCGTATGCAATAAACCTGTCAATTCTTTTTTGATCACGTGGTTCTATCCATTGATCAATATCTAGTCCAGCTTCAGCATCATCAATTTTTAGAGGTATTTGACCAGCAATCTTGCAAGATATGTCTGAAACATCAAAATCAGAAATTTTTCTGATACCACTTTGTCCAGAAATTAATCTTTTCCAATTAATATCAACACCATTACCTAAAGGCGTTAACATGCCAAGGCCTGTTACAACAACACGACGCATGGAAAACTCCCAATTACAACCAGAGCATTATTAGTAAATTTAACTGTTAGAAGAAATAAAGTCTATTGCATCTTTTACAGTTTGAATTTTTTCAGCAGCATCATCTGGTATTTCACACTCAAATTCTTCTTCAAAAGCCATAACTAACTCAACAGTATCTAAACTGTCTGCACCTAAATCATCAATGAAACTTGCACTATCAACCACCTTAGCTTCTTCGACTCCAAGATGTTCAACTACAATCTTCGTTACTCTACCAGCAATATCGCTCATTATTTATGCCCCTTAAATATGTTTAATTAGTCAAATTATATCGTTCGAGTAACATACTTAAATAAATATGCCAAGCACATTATCTCCAAATTAGAAAAAAATCTAAATCATACTCATTCCACCATTAATATGTAAAGTAGTTCCAGTTACAAAGCTAGCTTCATTACTACACAAATATAGACAACCTGACGAAATATCACTAGGTTTGCCAAGCCTATCTATAGGTATATTTTTAATTATATTATTCTTTTGATCTTCACTGAGTTTATCTGTCATAGGAGTAGATATAAATCCAGGAGCTATCAAGTTACATGTAATGCCCCTACTTGCAACTTCCGCTGCAATAGACTTTGTTAAACCGCTTAATGCAGATTTTGAAGCAGAATAGTTACTTTGACCAGCATTGCCAGTATAACCTACAATAGAACTAATAAAAATTATTCTTCCATATTTTCGTTTTATCATTCCTCTTATGACCTGCCTTGTTAATCTCATTGAAGAAGAAAGGTTAATATCAATTACTTTGTCCCAATCTTCATCTTTCATTCTTAACAAAAGTCCATCTGCAGTTATACCCGCATTATTAATAAGAATATCTATTGATCCAAAAGTTTTTTCAGCTTCATTAGCTAAGGACATAACGTCATTTTTGTCACTTAGATTGGTAACAATTGTTTTTACGTCATCACCTAATTCTAATTCTAATTTTGATAAAACTTCTTGTCTTGTTCCAGATAAAATTAATTTTGCACCACTAGATTTCATTTGCTTTGCTATTGACATTCCTATTCCGCCTGTAGCGCCAGTTATCAAAGCTACTTTACCGTCTAAATTAAACATAATTCTCCTCCCTCAAGTTTTAAAATTGATCAAAATCAGTTGATACTTCTATATTAATGGCAGTAACATCTTTAACCATTCTTTTGGCTATACCCGTAAGAACTTTCCCACTTCCTAATTCTATTATTTTTTTAACCCTAAGTTCATTAGCAAAATTCATAGTTTCTCTCCACCTTACAGTACTAGTGACTTGATCAACTAAATTATTTTTTAATATATCAGTATCATTTTCCGGTAAAGCTGTTGTATTTGATATAATTGGTACAACTGGAGCACAGAAGTTTATTTTTGAAAGAGCCTCTTTCATAACTAACTGTGCTGGTGACATTAATCTACAGTGAAAAGGAGCACTAACAGGCAGAATGACTGCTCTTTTAACACCAAAGCCTTTAGACAATTCAATTGCTTTTTCAACCGCTGATTTATCTCCACTTATCACCACTTGTCCATCAGCATTATCGTTACCTACATCACAAATTCCAATTGTTTGTACCTCATTTAATATTTTTTGAGTGGTATCAATATCAACACCTATAAATGCAGCCATTGCACCTTGTCCTAATGGAACAGAATCTTGCATTGCATTTCCTCTCAATCTCAATAAAACAGCGCATTCTTTCAAAGAAAATACTCCAGCAGCGGTCATTGCTGTATATTCTCCTAATGAATGCCCACATAAATAATCGGCTAAATTTGGTAAGTTTTTATTTGTAATTTTTTCTAAAACTCTTAAAACAGCTACACTACATGCCATTAATGCTGGCTGAGCGTTAGATGTTAGAGATATTTGATCGTCTGTACCTTCCCACATAATTTTTGTTAAATTTAAATTTATAGCATCATTTACCTCTTCAAAAACGTGTTTGGCCTCAACAAAATTTTCAGATAATTCTTTACCCATGCCTATTTTTTGCGAACCTTGTCCTGGAAAAACTATAATATTCATTTTTTGGTCCTTATTTCATATTATTTTTTAATTATGTATTGCATATTTATAATAAACATCTATGTTGCACAAATAATAAAATTACCAGCATAAAATAAATATATATTTTATGTGCTCCTTGCCAGTATTTACTGGTTAATCTGGGGATACCCCATTAAGCCATAAGGAGAAAAGAAATGGCATTATACGAAAGTGTAATTATTGGAAGACAAGATTTAACTAATAGTCAATTTGAAACTTTGATTGATGAGTTTACTTCAGTTATTAAATCGCATGATGGTGAAATAAAAAAAACTGAATATTGGGGCATTAGAAATCTTGCTTACAAAATTAATAAAAATAGAAAAGCTCATTACTATATGCTAAATATATCAAGCTCTCCTGAAACTATTTCCGAATATGAGAGATTACTTGGTCTTCACGAAGATATTATTAGGTTCTTAACCATAAAAATAGATAAGGTTGATGAAAATCCATCTCTATTGATGAATAACAAAGTTGATAGGCATAGAAATGACTTAGATTCTGATAATATAGATATAGCTTCAAAAGCTAATGTTTAAAGGATTGCAAGATGACACAACTAAATATTAAAAGACAGGCTTTAAGAAAACCAAACCAAAAAAGACGTAAATCATGCCCTTTTTCTGCACCAAATACTCCTGAAATTGATTATAAAGATTTAAAAGTTTTGACTAGGTATGTTTCTGAAAGAGGTAAGATAATTCCATCTAGAATATCAGCTGTTTCAGCAAAGAAACAAAGAGAATTATCAAAAGCTATCAAAAGAGCTCGATTTTTAGCATTAATGCCTTACGTTGTAGGTTAGATCTGGAGAATAAAATGGAAATTATTTTATTAGAACGCGTTGATAAATTAGGACAGATGGGTGATTTAGTGACTGTAAAATCTGGTTATGCCAGAAATTTTTTACTACCTCAAGGTAAAGCCGTATTTGCTTCTCAGGACAATATAAAATATTTTGAAGAACAAAAAGTTCAATTAGAGGGCGAAAATATTGCTAAAAGAACAGAAGCTAAATCTTTAGCTGATAGTATATCCTTCAAAGAAGTTGTTCTTATTAGAGCTGCGAGTGAGGCAGGTCAATTATATGGATCTGTATCGGCAAAAGATATAGCTAATGAAATAACTAATGCCGGGCTCACAATAAGTAAAAATCAAGTGATATTAAACAAAGCAATTAAATCTTTATCCTATGAAGATATAAGTATTAAACTTCATCCTGAAATATCTATTAAAATTAAGTTGAACATTGCTCGATCATCTGAAGAAGCTAAAGAGCAGAATAAATCTGGTAAGGCTTTAGTATCTACCGAAACTACAGGTGGAGATATTAGATCAGAACGTGCTCAAAAAGACGCTAAGAGATTTATCAAAAAAGAAGAAGTTGTAACTCCTAAGGATAATGATGCAGAAGAAGTCTTAGTTGAAACTAAACCACAAGATGAAGAAAACGGTGATAGTAAATAATATTTTATAATTTATTATTATTAAATTAATTATTATTAGTTTAATATTATTTTTTAAATATTATTTCTTAAGCTAATGATTATGGACAAAACTTTAACTAAAGATGTTTCTTATCTTGATACAGAGCACTCTTTAAAATCAAGTGATAAAATGCCTCAAAATATTGAAGCTGAACAAAGTCTTATTGGCTCTGTTCTATTTGATAATAAAGTATTAGAGGATCTTCCAACAAATTTTGCTACACGACATTTTTTTGACCCTCTTCACGCAAGTATCTTTGATGCATGTATCTTTCTTATAGACAATGGACGATTGGCTGATCCATTAACTCTTAAAAGTTATCTTAAACAAGATGATTTACAAAGAGACATGGATATAGAAAAATATCTCTCTGAACTTAGAGAAGGCGTTGTATCATTAAGTAAAGCAAAGTTTTATGCAGAAGAAATTAGAAATTGTTATGTAAGACGTTCACTAATTAGAATTGGTGATGAATTAATTAATAAATCAGTTAATCCAACTATAGATATTACTCCAGACCAAGAAATATCTAATACAGAAGAACAACTCTATAATTTAGCTGAAAAGGATCAGATAAATTCAGGTCCGTTAGATTTTAAAAGCGTTTTAGCTAGTGCAACTAATCAAATAAATGAAGCGTATAATAGAAAAGGTAAATTATCTGGTATTGATACAGGTTTTTCTGGATTAAATCGTCAATTAGGTGGTCTAAACAAATCAGATTTACTTGTATTAGCTGGAAGACCTGCAATGGGTAAAACCGCACTTGCCACAAATATAGGTTTTAATGCTGCAAAGAGTAGTAAATTAGAAAAAAATGAATCTATTCTTATTTTTTCTCTTGAAATGTCTGCTGAACAATTAGCTCAACGTATACTTGCTGAACAATCTACAATAGACTCACATAAATTACGAAGTGGTGATTTAAACGAAACAGAATTTTCTAAATTAGTTTCCACACAAAATGATATACTAAATTTACCTTTTTTTATAGATGACACTCCAGCAATTTCAGTAGGCCAAATTGCTTCAAGAGCTAGAAGGTTAAAAAGAACTCATGGCTTAAGCTTAATAATTATTGACTACATTCAGTTAATACAAGGATCTAAAGCAAGTGAGGCACAAGGAAGGGTTCAAGAAGTTTCAAATATTACTAGAGGATTAAAATCTCTTGCCAAAGAATTAAATGTTCCAATACTTGCCCTTTCTCAGCTTAGCCGAGCAGTTGAACAAAGAGAAGATAAAAGACCCATTCTTGCTGATTTAAGAGAGTCAGGATCCATCGAACAAGATGCCGATGTTGTAATGTTTGTATATAGAGAAGAATATTATTTAGATAAAAGTGAGCCAACACAAAGAGATAACGAAAATCAAGAAAGCTTTAATGAACGTTTTTTAAAATGGCAAGACAGAAGGAATATGGCTGAGGGTAAGGCGGAAATCATAATATCAAAACAAAGACACGGTCCTACAGGGATTGTACAAGTTCAATTTGAAGCAAAGTTCACTAGATTTATGGACCTAGTACAGGATGACAGACTACCTGATCAAATTTATTAAAAATTTATTTAAGAATGTATATACTTAAACCATGCATGGCCATCTAAAAATTTCTCTCCAAAAAATACAATCTAATTGGCTAGCCTTAAATAATTCATCAAATGGGAAGGCCTCTGCAGTAATTAAAGCAAATTCATATGGTCTAGGCATGGTTAAAGTAGCCAAGTCGTTAGTAGATGTAGGATGTCAATTTTTTTATGTAGCTAATATAAATGAAGCTATACAATTAAGAAAAAACATTAAGTCAAAAAAAATAAAAATAGCTGTGTTTGAGGGTTTTTTTAAAGGATCTGAATCAAGTTATTTGGAAAACCAACTAACTCCAATCATAAATAGTTTAGAACAATTAAAAAGAATAAATAACTTTAATTCCGAAGAAAGAAAAATCAGTGCAATATTACAGATTGATACTGGAATGAACAGACTAGGGTTAAGTTTGGAAGAAATTAATTTCTTAAAAAAGAATAAGGGTATTTTAAATATTACTAAATGGGATTTTATTATGTCTCATCTTACTAGTTCTAATGACTACAAAAATACTAGTAACAATACACAGCTTGATAAAATTAAAGAATTTTCTAATTTTCTACCAAACATAAAATTAAGTCTTGCTAATACTGGTGGTATAAAATTAGGTGCAAAATTTTGTCTTGATCAAACTAGGCCAGGGATTGGGTTATACGGCATTGATAGTTATGGAAAAAATATAAGACTACTTTCTAAAGATTTAATCTTACCTTTTGAATTACATGCACCTATTATACAAATTAGAAATATAAATATAAATCAGCCTATATCTTATAATGGCATTGAAAAAACAAAAAGAAAGTCAACCTTAGCAACAATAGGTATAGGTTATGCTGACGGATGGATTAGATTATTAAAACCAAACAGTCATTTTTGGTTATATAAGAAAAGATGTAATATATTAGGAAATATAACGATGGATAGCTTTGTTTTAGATATAACTGATATAAAAGATAAAGTTTTTACAGAGGGAGATTATTTTTGTTTATTAGATAATAGTAATATAAGTAGTATAATTAAAAATTCAGAATTAATTAGCTACGAACTATTAACACTTTTAGGCAGCCGTCTAGTAAGAGAATATAATTGAGTAGAGTTTATACAACTAGGTTAAAAACATATGAAGGTCATAATAAATATTGTAGGTTCTATAGGACATAAAAGCCTTAAATTTATTGCTCACATTGGAAATTTTTTTCTTTTTTGTTTAAGCGCAATCTCGTGGATATTTAGACCTCCTTGGTATTTTAAAAAAATTATATTTCAAGTTGTTGATATTGGTTACTTTTCTTTACCGGTTGTAGGGCTAACAACTTTTTTTTCTGGAATGGTTTTAGCTCTTCAAACTTATAATGGTTTTACTGAATTCAATTCAGAAACTACTGTAGCAAGGGTTGTTTTAACTTCTATTACTAGAGAATTGGGCCCTGTACTTACAGGTCTTATGGTGGCTGGAAGAATCGGAGCCAAAATGGCTGCAGAAATTGCTACAATGAAGGTAACTGAACAAATTGATGCCTTAAGTACACTTGGAACTAGGCCTTTGCAATATCTTATTGCTCCCAAAATAATTGCATCTGTTCTATGTCTTCCTTTTTTAGTTTTTATAGGAAATACAATTGGAATTTTAGGGGGATATACTATAGCTGTTTTCAAATTAGATTTTAATCCAGATTTGTATCTATATGCAACCATAGATAACTTACAATGGATTGATTTAATTCAAGGAAGCGTTAAAGCCGCAACTTTTGGTTTAATTATTTCAATGGTTAGCTGTTACTTTGGTTTTAATGCTTCTAAGGGGGCAGAAGGAGTTGGATATGCCACAACGGCGTCTGTGGTTGTCTCTTCTGTGATGATTTTAACTAGTACTTATATAATAACTGCTCTGTTTTTTGGGTAAAAAATGAATAAGAACAAAACAAAGAAAACCATTTTAGATATCAAAAATTTAAAAAAAACATTTGGTAATAATGTTATATTAGAAAACATTAATTTTAATCTACTAGAAGGTGAATCCTTAGCCATAATTGGCGCATCAGGTTCAGGAAAGTCCGTTCTTTTGAAAAATATAATTGGTCTTTTAGAACCTGATTCAGGCTCCATAAAAATAAACTCAACAGAAATGGTTAATTTACCTAGGAGAGACAAAGAGAATATTTTATTGCAATTAGGTATAACCTTTCAACATGGAGCATTATTTGATTCATTAAGAATTTGGGAAAATATTATTTTTAAAGTTCAAAATCAACAAAAAATATCTAAAGTTAATGGAAGAAAACTAGCCCTATCTATAATAGAGCGCTTAAGTTTAAAACCTGAAATATTAGACCTTTTTCCTTCTGAAATTTCAGGAGGAATGCAAAAAAGAGTAGCTATAGCAAGAGCTATTTGTGGAAATCCTAAAATATTATTGTTTGATGAACCAACTTCAGGGTTGGATCCAGTAACTGGAAGTGTAATAGATAAATTAATAACCAGTGCAGTAAACACTATTGGCGCTACTGCCATTACAATTACTCATGACATGGCTTCAGTAAGCCGAATAGCTGATAAGGTAATATTAATTGATAATAAAACAGTATCTTGGTCCGGAACGCCAAAAGAAATGATGACTTCAAATAATTTAAGAATACAAGAGTTTATTAAAACTATTAATCCTAAGTTATTTGCTTAAATGTCAAAATTAAATAAACAATATATTTGCCAAATTTGTGGAACCTTACATTCAAAATGGAGCGGCAAATGTGAGAATTGTAATGAATGGAATTCTCTACTTGAAGAAAATGTTTCAAAACCCTCAGGTCCGTTATCTAAATCATCTGGACATAAAATAAAATTTGAATATTTAAAAAATGATACTTTAGAATACCCTCGGTTAAAAACTAATTTTAACGAAATTGATAGAGTTATGGGTGGCGGTTTTGTTTCTGGCTCAGTCACCTTGATTGGTGGAGATCCAGGAATTGGAAAATCAACTCTCTTACTCCAGTTAGTTGGTAATTTATCAAAAATGAATGAACAATGTATTTATGTTTCTGGAGAAGAAAGCTTGTCGCAGATAAAAATGCGAGCAGACAGGTTAGGTATAAAAGATAGCAATATTCAATTTGCATCCGTAACAAATGCATCAGATATAGCTACAACAATAGGTTCTATTAAAACAAGGTCTGTATTAATAATAGACTCAATTCAAACTATGTACTTACCCCAAATAGATAGCTCACCAGGTACAGTTACACAAGTAAGAGCTTGCGCACACGAATTAATAATTGCTGCCAAAAAAAGTAATTCTATTTTAGTGCTTATTGGACATGTTACGAAAGATGGGAGCATTGCAGGTCCTAGAGTTTTAGAACATATGGTTGATACAGTTCTATACTTTGAAGGGGATAATAATTTTCAATACAGAGTTTTGAGAAGCATGAAAAACAGATTTGGCCCAACAAATGAAATTGGAGTCTTTGAAATGTTAAATGTTGGGTTAAAAGAAATTATGAATCCATCAAAACTATTTTTGTCTGATAGGCAAAAAAATGTATCTGGAAGTGCTATTTTTGCTGGCTTAGAAGGCACTAGACCAATTTTAATAGAGGTTCAAGCTTTAGTTATGCCCTCTTCCCTTGCCTCTCCTCGAAGAACAATAGTAGGTTGGGATACAGCTAGATTATCTATGATAAGTGCAGTTTTAGAATCTAGATGTAAAATACACTTGTCTAATATGGATATTTTTTTAAACATTGCTGGTGGCATTAAGATTTTTGAGCCTGCAGCTGACCTGGCGGTGGCTGCTGCAATTATTTCTTCAGTAAAAGATGTTCCTATTTCTTTTTCTACTGTATTCTTTGGAGAAGTTGGATTGTCAGGTGAAATAAGAAAAGTTAACCAAGCAGAACTTAGGATTAAAGAAGCAACAAAATTAGGTTTTGACAATATTATTTTACCATCAAAACAAAAAGTTATAATAGAGAAAAATATGAACTATAATAATCTTACTTTGTTAAGTGACTTAGTTGATTTAATTACCAAAAATATTTAGGTTAATCTGATGGAATTTTTTGAAAATACATATTTTAATATAGTTGATATAATTATAATCAGTATCATTCTAATATCGTGCGTTGTTGCTACATTTAGAGGTTTTATTAAAGAAGCATTTAGCATTGTATCTTGGATTTTTGCATTAATTGTTGCCATAAAATTATACGAAAAATTTAAATTGGAATTGATTGAATATATTAACCACAAAATTACTGTTGATATTGTTGCTTTTGGATTTCCATTTTTAACGACTTTATTTATTTCAAGTTTAATATCCACATGGCTTTCTCCAAAATTTACTATTCCAGGTTTATTAATATTTGATAAAATATTTGGTTTAATTTTTGGAATATTTAGGGGTATCCTTTTAGTAACATTATTTTACTTAGGTTTGATATATTTACTTGGAAAAGAAAAGAGCTTACCGTCTATAGTATTAGAAGCACACACATTTAGTTATATAACAACAACAGCCGATCTTTTAAGAGGTTTTGTATCTAAACACAACCTAGCTGAACATAAAAAAAATCAAGATATCAATAGGGAAAACCTAAATGAAGATAACTTATTAAAGGATAAATAATGTATTGCAGAGATAACGACCACTTAAAAGAAGAATGTGGTGTATTTGGCATTTTTGGAACTGAAGAAGCATCTGTTCTAACTACATTAGGTCTGCATTCATTACAACATAGAGGTCAAGAAGGAGCTGGTATAGTAAGTTTTGACGGGAATAATTTTCACTCTGTCAGAAAACAAGGTTTAGTTGGAGATAATTTTAATAATCAAAATATTTTATCGCTACTTCCTGGTAAAACTGCAATTGGACACGTTAGATATTCAACTACTGGAGAGTCCAAGCCAGAGAATTTGCAACCACTTTTTGCTAACTTGGCACTTGGTGGCTTTGCTTGTGCACATAATGGTAACCTTACAAACACACATTCTATTAAAAAAAAATTAGTAGAGAGTGGTTCTATTTTTCAAACATCATCTGATACAGAAATCATATTACAACTAGTTGCTCGATCTCACAAAAAAAAATTAATAGATAAATTGATTGATACACTCAATCAAATAAAAGGAGCTTATTCATTAGTTATACTAACAAATAAAAAACTGATTGGAGTAAGAGATCCCTTTGGTATAAGACCATTAGTATTAGGAGATAAAAATGGTTCACCTGTGCTAGCCTCAGAAACATGTGCATTAGATATGATTGGAGCCAAATATATAAGAGATGTAGAAAATGGTGAAATAGTAATAATTACTGAAAAAGGAATTGAATCCATCAAACCTTTTAAAAATATTCCTGAAAGACCATGTATTTTTGAAAGAATTTATTTTGCAAGTCCAGATAGCATAGTAGGCAATAAAACAGTATATACTTATAGAAAATCTCTAGGTTTTGAGCTGGCTAAAGAAAACAACATTTCAGCTGATGTTGTAGTACCAATCCCAGACTCAGGTGTCTCTGCTGCTCTAGGGTTTTCTCAAAAATCTTCTATTCCTTTTGAACTTGGTATAATAAGAAGCCATTATGTAGGACGTACATTTATTGAACCATCTCAAACAATACGTCAGTTTGGTGTAAAACTAAAACATAGTGTTAATAAATCGTGTATTGAAGATAAAAGAGTTATTTTAATTGACGATTCAATAGTAAGAGGAACAACAGCAAGTAAAATAGTTAAGATGGTTTATGAAGCTGGAGCAAAGGAAGTGCATTTAGGAATTTCATGTCCACCTATTAAACATCCTGATTTTTATGGAATTGATACACCAAATTATAACGAGTTGATAGCATCAAAATCAAATATTGAAGAAATGACAGAATTGGTTGGAGCAAAATCTTTGTTTTTTTTATCATTGGATGGAACTTATAAAGCTATGGGATATAACGAAAGAAATAAAGAATTACCTCAATTTACAGATCATTGCTTTACTGGAGAATATCCAATTGATATTTCTGAAATACTAAAAATAAACTCTTACAATGCATCAAGATAAAAAAGTTTCATTAGTGACTGGTGCCGGCGAAGGTATTGGCGCCGCGATTGCAATTGAATTAGCAAAAATAAATATGCATGTAATTATCACGGACAAACATCTCGCAAGCCTAACAAACACAGAAAATATAATAATTTCTAATGGAGGAACCTGCACAGTTGTAGAATTAGATATGAAAGACTTTTTAGGAATTGATAGGTTGGGATTAGAAATTTTTAAACGTTGGGGGAAATTAGATATTTTAATAGCAAACGCTGCAATCTTAGGAACTTTAAGCCCCCTCCATCACCAGAGCAACGAAGAGTTTTCAGATGTTCTGAACATAAATTTAATAAGTAATCATCGATTAATTCGCTCTTTTGACGCATTGTTAAAAAACAGTGTTTCATCAAAAGCTATTTTTTTAACTTCATCAGTATCTTTTAACCCAAAGCCATTTTGGGGAGCATATTCAATCTCAAAGGCAGCTCTTAACCATATGACAAAATTATGGGCTCAAGAAAACACTCATAACAATTTATCTATTTGTACAATTGAACCAGGTGAAACAAATACCAGATTGAGAAAACATGCAAACCCAGGGGAAAATATTGACAATCTACAAGACCCTTTCACAGTTGCAAAATCTATTGTTAAATTTATCTGTGCTGATAAAGTCTATAAAGGTGAAACTATAAAGTTAAAAAATACCTGATAAGTTTTAGTCTTCTAAAACAACAGGTTCTAGATAAGAATAATTAAAATCAATTTTGCTATCAAGCTTTCTAGCTATTTCTTGTGCCTCCTTTTCATTAACTGCACAAAATATAAAACTTAATCTATAACTATTTAACATGTAAAAAAATCTTAATATATCTATCTGAGAATTGCCTACATACCAAGACATCAATATCCAGCCAACGAAGAATAGCCAAGGTGATATCATCAAAAGCACGAAAAAAAACACTAGTGAAATACCAAAAAAGTTCCAAAGCCTATTTTGTATCATCCATAAAGGAGGGGCAAAACTTGCTAGTATTGTTGGGAAAGTATTTATCAAAATACCTGTATGTCCTGGCTTTTTAAAAACTTCAAATTGTTGATAAAAAGCGTCTAAATCAAGATTTTCTTTAACATTATAACTATTTAAATCAATTATTGATTCTGAGTTGACTTCCTCACAAATCACTCCTAAAGGACCTGCAACAAAGGTGTTAAAAAAAGTACCATCCCTATATAATGTCAAAATTTTTCTTTCTTTAAGATCACTTAATTCTTTAGAAAAATCATCATAGGTTTTGTTAACTAACTCTCCATCAAGTGAAAAAATAATGTCATTTTCTTTGAGTTTCATTTGAAAAGCATTAGATGAATTTCTGATAGATGTAATTCTTAAAAATTTTTTTTCTAAAACAGTATCTTCTGACATTTTTTTATAACTCTGTGAAAAAAATTATTTGATTATGGATATTTTATTCTACTAGTTTTATTAGCAATTTTACCTAATACGTTATTATTCTGTTTAATAAGTTTTGAGATTTGTTGTGCTTGTATTGCTTGATTAGCAACAATTTGCTTATATATGGCTTTATTACTAATCTGATTAATTGCTTTTGAAATTGTTTTACTATTAGAACGATTTAATTTTTCTAAATTCGCATTTAATTTCTTATTATTATCAATATTAGTTTTATTAGTTTTATTAAGCTCACTTATTAAAGTTTTTGTGATTAATCGTAATTCACCAATTGTGTTATCATTACTTTCTTTAATTCTTTTTTCGACTTTATCAATTGTACTTACTAAAGATTTATTAATTGTTAATAAATCTCCCTGTTTTTTAATTGCCAAGTCTAGATTTTTTAAGGATGCATTAACTCCATCTACATTCTCAGCAAAAACAACTAAAGCTTCTCTACTTGTTTCCGTCATGTTACTTAGCTTGTTAGAAGATTGCATAAATAAGATTGCACTTACAGCAATTACTACTAAACCAGAAACAATAGAAGAAACGAAAACTACTGTTGTATATTTATGAATTTGTTTCACTTTAGCCTCCAATATTGCATGCGCTTTTTTAACTTTGTTATACTCCGAAGTAACATCAGTGGCTGCATCAGCCGCATCTAATGCTAGCTTTATACTTTCCTGAACAGCTTCTAATTTTGTATCCATTTGTATATCCTATCAAATTTTAAAAAATCTAATTTAAGAATTTTTACTTATCCTATATGCACATTCTATACCAGTTGTATTAAAAACTTCTGTAGCAGGACTAAATTTTGAGATAAAACCAAATTTTTTACAACCCCAAGGACGTTCCTTCTTATAAGTAATGTAGAAATAAATACATCCATTACATGTCAATCTCTTATTAGTACTTTTATTTGTTTTATTCATAAACTAATTTCATTTTTTAATTTTATTTTTATATTCAATTACCCAATAAATAAACTCAGCTATTTTAAATCGCATTGAACCCATTAACGCTGTGAATCCAAAAAACCAATACAAAATAGCATTTGATATATTACCCTCTTCTTTGAGGGCACTTGCCTCAAAGTGACATAATAAAGCCGACCAAATAAACATGGCTGTTATAATGATTTGTCCGAAAGTTTTTTTTCTTTTCACAAGAACCTCAATATATTAATTAATTTTTTTTCCATATTCATCAAAACTTAAGTCGTCAGGTATAACAAAATCAGGGTAATCAGTTTCTTCACCTCTTTCAATTTTAAAAATGTATGCCAATACTGAAGCAATCGCAGAGTATAGACTTTCTGAGATCTCTTTTCCAATTTCACCTGTGAAATAAATAGCTCTTGCAAGGAGAGGACTTTGAAAAATTGTAACCTCAGATTCATTTGCAAGTTTAATAATTTTTTCAGCTATCATTCCTCTACCCATGGCCAAAATAATTGGAGCTCCTGCTTCACCTACTTCATACTTGATAGCAACCGCAAAATGAGTAGGATTAGTAATTATAACTGACGCATCTTTTACATTATCTAGTGCTGCTGTTTGAGAAGCGGCCCTATTTGAAATTTCATTTTGTAATCTTCTTATTTTTTGTTTTACTTCCGGCGAACCATCTGTGTCTTTGTTCTCGTCTTTAACCTCTTTTATCGTCATTTTTAATTTTTCAACATGAGTATATTTTTGCCAGATATAGTCAAATATAGCTATAAATCCAAGGACTATTAACAATGAAATTGTCAGTTGAGGAAAGTTATTTAACAAGTTTGATAAGGCGGTATATAGATTTCTTTCAGAAAGATAAATGATATCCTTAATATTAAAATATATAACTGCATAAGTTATGCCACCAAGCAAACCTACTTTAAATAATGATTTAATTAATTCAACTAATGCTTTAGATGAGTATGTCCTTTTTAAACCAGATAAAATATTTATCCTATTTGATTTAAAATGAAATGCTTTCGGTGCAAAATTTATACCTCCTACTGCCATTTGTGTTATTAAAATTGTTAAAATTAGAGGTATACCAATAATAAGAGTTATATAAATTACGTATTTTATTAATTTTCCAATACCAATTGTTGGAGCGGTGTTTGTTATATAATCCAAGTCAAATAAGAAAAAAGTCTTCCATATTGATAAAAGGTCTTTAGCAAAAAAAGGTATTGAAGTTAAAACCATTAATCCCATAATTAATGTAGTAAAAACAAACATTTCCTTGGAAGACAGAACTGTACCATCTTCAGCAGCTTTATCTAATTTCCGTTGGGAAGGTTCTTCGGTTTTATCTTGTGAATTATCTTCTTCTGCCATTTTAAAAACTTTTCTTTGTTGGAGAATGAAGTAAATTATCAATCAAATTAATTGACATACCTGTTATATCAGAAAAGGCGTTTGAGATGGGATCCACCCCAGCATATAAAAAAATAAACAAACTAATTAATGCTATAGGAAAACCAAAGGAAAAAAGATTTAATGACGGAGCAGATCGTGTTATCACTCCAATTGCACCTTGTATCAAAAGGAGTCCACCTACAACTGGAAGACTTATTAGAGCCGCTAAGTAAAGCATTTTACCAAATGTGTTTATACCCATCTGACTAACTTCTGTGAAATTTAAAGTAAGTCCAATTGGTAAATAGACATAACTCTCTAAAATCATTTTAATAAGATATAAGTGACCATCTAAAGATAAAAAAACTGAAATAAGGAATAATGATAAAACTGAACTCAAAACAACTGTTTGACCTCCAGATTGTGGATCAACCATAGTTGACATTGATAGCCCTGCCGTAGATGCAATTTTTTCTCCAGCCACATAAGCTGCTGAAAATAAAATACTTAAAACCAACCCTACTGAAAGACCTATACCTATTTCAGACAAGATTAGTAAAAATAACTTAAAACCTTCCAGCTGTTGAATGTCAGGAACTTTTAAAACAGGAAATAAGAAAGCTGTAATACTTATACTTGCTACTATTCTAATCTGTAAAGGAAAACCAGTAGAAGAAAAGAAAGGGGCACTAATTAAGAATGAGGATATACGTAAAGAAGCAATAAAAAAAATTATAAGATATTGGTATAAATTAAATAAATCTATTCCAGGTAAACTAAATTCTGTTGTATTCATATTACATTTCTTTCAAATCTAATTTTGCCCTACACCAGCAACTTGATCAAAAATAAAATTAAAGTAATCAACTAATCCAATCATAAAGAAGTTGCCTAGCAAACCTATCCCTAACATTACAATTACTACCTTAGGTACAAAGCTTAAAGTCATCTCATTAATGGATGTTGCAGCTTGAATAATTCCTATAAAAAGTCCAATTCCAAGCGCAAGTGCCAATATCGGACCTGCCACTAATAACACTTGGTAAAAAGCCATACTCAACATACTAATATTTTCATCAAAGCTCATAATAATTATCCTGCAGCAAATGTACTTACTAAAGATCCAACGGTCATACTCCATCCATCTACAAGTACGAAAAGTAATAACTTAAAAGGAAGTGCAACTAACATGGGAGACAACATCATCATTCCAAGAGACATTAAAATTGAAGAAATAACCATATCTATAACCAAAAAGGGTAGAAATAATAAAAAACCTATCTGAAATGCTGTTTTGAGTTCACTTGTCATAAAAGCCGGCAAGGCTATGCGAAATGGTATGTCAGCAACCTTATCAAACTTATCTAATCCAGCTAATTCAGAAAACATAATTAAGTCGCTTTTACGTGTGTTTTTTACCATAAAACTTTTCATTTCAGCGCTAGCAGTCTCAAGAGCTTGATCTGCAGGCAAAGTTTTATCCATGTAAGGTAACGCTGCGTTGTCATAAACTTTATTAAAAGTTGGTGCCATTATAAAAAATGTAAGAAATAATGAAACAGCTATCAAAACTTGATTTGGTGGTGTTTGTTGGGTGCCAAGAGCTTGGCGAAGAATTGACATAACTATAATAATTCTAGTGAAGCTTGTCATACCTAACACCAAAGAAGGAAGCACCGTTAATCCTGTCATTAGTAATAAAATCTGCAAAGGAAATGAATATTCAGTTGTATTGCCATTTGAAGAAACATTTAACGCCGGAAAGCCTGAAAATCCTGATTCTGCAAAAGCCTGAAATGAAAAACCACTTACAATCAATATCGCGGTAGAAAAAGATATAATTTTTGTTAAATTCTTAAAAAAATCTAAAATCAAACTTTTGTCTTTAATAAAATAAACTCTTTTACTAGGTTGAGGACATATTGCTTTACGCATCTGCTCCTCCCCTTTTATGAGCTTTTAGTAGATCTGAAATATTCACATGCTGTAATGGTTTTTTATCTTTATTAGTTTCAATTTCAACTTTATCAGAAATCAAATTTTTAAATTTAGACGAATTTTCAACGTCTAAATTTTTACTATTATTAACTCCAGAAAAGGTCTTATTTATTTGTTGGACTGAACCTCTTCCAGATTTATGACCAACAAAGAAAAAACTTTCTTCTCCAACTTTAAAAACATAAGCTAAATATCCATTTCTCAACGTCAATTGGCTAGAAACTTCTAAATCATTTTGTTTTTTTATTATTTTTTTCAAAGACCCGCTTTTGATCTTGATCACATAAGCTACTATTGCCAAAATAGACAAGAATAATATAGTAACTATAGCAGTTGTGAAATCTGGAACAGTTTGTGACATTTTATTACTTCCTCTAAATTTAGATTAAAGAAGCAAGAAAGATGCCAATTTGTTTAAGTAATAACCTATTGAATATAATAGGTTTTTTTCTTGTAAAATGTCAATTTTTTGTAAATTATAACTTTTTGACTCGATTTTCTGGATTAGTAACCTCAGTAAATCTAATACCAAATCGCTCGCCAACCATAACAACTTCTCCACGAGCAATGTTTACACCGTTAGCTAATATATCTAAGGGATCACCGGCCAGTCTCTCTAATTCAACAACAGAACCTTCATTCAATTTAAGTAAATCTTTAATTTTCATTTCTGTTGAACCAACTTCAACAGTCAATTTTACTTCTATATTTTCTAAAACCTTTAGATTTTCAATTCCTGCATTATTAGACGTTGTTGAGGTGTCTTGTGTAGTTGCTTCATTTTCTGCCATTTTAATACTCCTGGGATATTATAGTCTATCTTTTAGACTAACTGCTACTTGACTATTAGTTTCTCCAATTTCAGCCTTAAATAAAAGTTTATCTTTAACAAAAAAATCAACTCCATCAACGGGCGGCAAATTTATTATATCACCTTCTTTAAATTTAATCAGTTCTGATAAAGAAACTGCTGGTTCACTCAAAATTGCAGAAATAGGGAGAGGAACATGCATTATGGATTTTTCTAATCTTTCGTTCCAACTAGTGTCATCATCAATTACATCAGATTGTATTCTAGAACGTAAAAGAGACGCGATTGGTTTTAGCGTTTGCAAAGGATATATTATGTCAAATGATGCAGAATCAATATTAGGAAGTTGTACAACAAAAGAACATATAATAACTGAATCTGATGCTTCAACTAAAGTTGCAAATTGTGGGTTAATTTCTCTAGATTGATGCTTAATTGTAATAGGCATAAGGTCTTTCCAAGCATTTTGTAAGCAATGTGTAATGCCATCTGATACTATTTCAATTATTCTGTCTTCAGTTGCCGTAAATTCAGATTTAGTTGAAGGAAAATTAGCAAGTTTACCTCCATAATAACAATTTGTTAAAACACTCACAAATGAAGGCTCAAGAACAAGTAACATAGACCCTCTTAATTCATCTATTCTACTAGTTGTTAAACTCATAAAGCTATTCAGACCAGCGCTGTACTCGTCATAAGTTTTAACTTCAGGAGGGAAAGGGTTTATTTTAGGTTGAATTCTTATCATTGGTAAAAATATACTTCTAACTAACCTAGCAAACCTCTCGTTAATTAATCTTAAGGCATAATAATCACCTAATAGTTCTAGATTGTCAGAACCAAAGGTAAAGTCAGAAACTTCAACATCATTATTAATTCCAGAATTTGAATCTATTTCTCCAGATTGGAGACCTTCCATTAATGCTGAAACTTCATCAGAAGATAATTTGCGTGACGTATTAGACATAATTATTAATAACCTAAATTATTGTAATATGAAAGCTGTGAAATATACATCTTCAATACCTGGAAACTCTTTTAGCTTTTCTAATTTAGCATTAAGCACAACCATAAGTCTTTCTGAAAGTTTTTTCTTGCCATCGCTTCCTGATATATCTTCTTCCGTAAAATCACTAACAGTTGATAGTATTTCAGACCTTAAGGCTAATTGATGTGAGTCAACAACTTCCATAACCTTTTCATCATATTGGGTTGAAACACCTACACTAAGCTGTAAAAATTTCCTACTATTCTTTAAGTTAGTTGTAAAATCTCCTGGAAACTCAAAATATGTAGTTTCATAACTATTGACTTCTGGAATAGATTTGACATTCTTTTGTAAAACACCATCTTCACCCTCAACTTCACCTTCTTTATTGTCATCCTCTTCTGAAGTCTCTTTTACTTTAGTGTTTTTACCTTCTATAATTTGGTTTACCTCAGCAGATGGATCTGGTTCTGGTTCACCGCCAAAAATAAAGTAACCTATACCTAAGCCCACAGCTATAAGTAAGATTGCAGCCACAACCATAATAATAATTTTGATTAAACCACCTTTTTTTGGTTCTTCATCTTCAACTTCATCTGCCATTTTTTTCTCACTTTATGTTTATAGTTAATTATGCAATTACGTTGATTATATGTCTAGATGAATTGTCTTCAATTTCCATTTCATCTAATGACTCAACTTTTTTTTCAGCCGTTCCGTTTTGGTTTTCTTTTTCATTATTTGAATTTTGATTAGATTGATTATTTGATCCAAAGTTTTGGTTTTCGTTTTTTGCCAAAAATTCTAAATTTATCCCCTGATCATTAAAAAGTTTTTGTAGATAATTTTCATTTTGATTTAATGCTGTAGTAACAAAACTGTTTTCAGCAATTATTTTAACACTTCCTATACCTTCTTTTAGTCTCACTGAAACTTTTAGCATTCCTAAATTTTTTGGTTTGAGATTAAACTCTATTTCTCCACCACCGTCTGCAAGTGAATTTTGTATCTTAGATACGAGCTTGGATGACCACCCTTTTTGAGTCAAATCAAGGTTATCAAGAAAATTTTCTAAAACTGAATTATATCCATTATTTGAAAAAGAAGTACTTCCATTCTGAGAGTAATTATTCGCAGAATTGTTACTATGATTTAATTGCTGTGTGCTTAAATTGGTATTTTCTTTGTTTTTTGTTTCGTAGATTTTATTTTTCTGTAACTTTTCAATAGTTTGATTATCTTGAAGATTAATCATAGCATTATTAATGATTTTAGCATCAAAATGGGAAGATGAATTATTCAGTTGGCTATTTTCTATATTACTTACTTTAGCTAAATTGTATATTTTATTTGGATGGTTATTTTTTTTTACCTTTTTGACAAATGAAGAAAGTTGATCCCTTAAAGAAGATCTCTTTTGATCTTTGGCTTCAGGTTCTTGGTTCTGTCCATAAACTAACTTTTCTTGATCTTTAATAATTATATCTTGTTGATTGAACTTAATGTTATGAATATTTTTTAAGTTTTTAAACTTAGTATTATTTTTTTCATTATTTAATAACTTCCTATTTTCTATTAAATTTTCAGGAGATTTCAAAGATTTTTCAGACAGTAAATTTTTGAAGCTTTTGCTACCAGAAAGATCTAATTTAATCTCTTTTAAATTTGTTAAATCTGACTTTATTAAATTTAAAATTTTATGTTTTTTTGTTTCGCTTAGATTTTCATCTAACTTTATCATATTTTTAATTTTATCTAAATCAGGCAAATTATTTTTTTTGCTTTCAAAATCAGGAATAATATGGAAAATATTATCAAGAATTTTAATATCATCTTCATCAAAAATATATTCTTTATCTATTATATTATTGTCAGATGACATTTCTTCACTTTTAAAATTGATTGAGAACAAAGAATTTAATACAGAAGTATCTTGAGCTTCTCCGTTTAATCCTGATAATTTATCAATAGTTTGATTTGTATCTGTATTAATATTCATAGTCATAGCCTATATTTTTGGAAAAAATGCAAATATAATGCCATTTATAAAAATAAAATTTTTATGATAAAAATTAGAGTGAATTTCTCTTTTCTAATTCATTACGATACTTTTTTTTGTATTCACTAGTTTTATCTTCAGCTTTATTTTTTTTTAAATTATTAATAATAATTTTTTGTTGAATATTTTTCTTCTCATTCAATAAATGTTTATTTCTGTTGTCCGCAATATTTTTTTGATTTTGAAGTGTATTTAATAATTGTGCATTATTTTTGAAATAGCCGGAACTAATAATTTTATCTGATTTTTCAGCTCTACCATTGTCCATAATGGTGTCTATTTGAGTGATTAAATTTTGATTTTTAATGATTTCATTTTCTATTAAATTAGAGTTCGCAATTTCTTTTGAAATATCTCTTTTTCGTAACGTTGCTAAACGCTTGAATCTTTCTATTTTTTTTAACAATGTAAAAACCTATTTGTAAAGTTGTAATAATTGACTCTTAGAGCTTTCAAAATCTGCTTTTTGATCCTGTGATTGTGAAATAAATTCTATTAGTTTAGGCCATATCTGTATTGCGTCATCTAGATCTTTATCTTGCCCTGGTGTATAACCACCCATCAATACCAAGTCTTTATTTTCAATGTAAGTACTAATGTGTTTTCTAAATAACTTAGTAGCATTGGAATGTTCTAAAGTTACTAAATCATTCATTACCCTACTTATTGAATGCGAAACATCAACAGCAGGGTAAATTCCCATTTGAGCATTTGACCTACTTAAAACTATATGACCATCAAGTATAGCTCTTGCTGTATCAACAACAGGATCATTGTTATCATCACCATCGGCTAATATCGTATAAAATGATGTAATGCTTCCCTCACCTTTATCATTTGTCCCTGTTCTTTCTATTAAGTTTGGTATCATTGAAATCACAGATGCAGGGTATCCTTTTGTTGTAGCTGTTTCTCCTAAAGAAAGACCAATCTCTCGTTTGGCATGGGCTATCCTAGTAAGACTGTCCATGATGAGCAAAACATTCTTGTTTTGGTCTCTAAAATATTCTGCAATTGCAGTGGCTCTATTGGCAGCCCTGATTCTCATTAATGGAGATCTGTCTGCTGGCACTGCAACAACAGTTATTTTTTTTGCTGTTTCATCGTTAAATAATTCATTGACCATTGCTCCAACTTCTCTAGCTCTTTCACCAATCAATGCAATTACTACAACATCGGCATCAGTATATTTACTCATCATGCCAAGTAATACTGATTTACCAACACCAGAACCTGCAATAATTCCAAGCCTTTGACCTTGTCCGACTGTTAATAAAGAATTAATAATTCTTACACCTACATCTAACGGTTTTTGTATTAGGCTTCTCTTAAGCGGATTCATAGGTTTTCCCATCAAAGGCCACTTATTATTTATTGGCTCTAAGGGTTTATCATCAAGTGGTTTGCCAAACGCATCCGTTACTCTACCCAACAATGTATCATCGACATCTATATGTCTGCCATCATCATGAAGTGAAACTTTGCATCCGGTTACAATATGTGACGAAGGCTCCAAGATAGCTAACATGTTATAATTTTTATCAAAACTTACAACTTCTGCTAGTATGTCTTTACCCATTTGGTCTTTTACAATACATAAACTTCCGATAGGTGCTGGAAAAGGATCGCAATACAAGACATTACCATCAAAACGGTTTACCAGACCAGAACTAACAATTAATTTAGGTCTTTTTATTTGTGATATATTGTCTAATAATTTTGTTTCAAAATTCATAAAGTTGTCTCAGTCTAGTATTTTATTTTTTTTCTAGGGTTTTTTCTGAATAATGCATACCATCGCAATTTAACACTATATCGCCTCTTGAAAGGTCTTTATTTGGTAAAAACTGTGTTTTTTTATTAATATTTTTAAAGCTATCTATTTTTGAAATAGCTTCTAAATCCTTATCATTAACTTCGATTATAATTTTTTCTTCAAAACAATTAATATTTTTTAAAAATAATTTTATTTTTTTTTCATATTTATCTGGCATTTTATCAATTTGGTAACCAGCCAGCTCATTTGCAATATTAAGAATTTTAGTTTCCATAACGTCATATATTGCTTTTTCACTCAAATTAGACAATGACGAAAAAATACTCTTGAAACCTTCAATTTCTTTTTTTAGATCATCACTAGAGTTGTTATATGTTTGAGTTTCAATTTCAGAATTTTGAAAACTTTCATTGTCTGATTTTTTTATTGATTGAGATACAGCATCTCTAACAGAGTTGAGTGCTTGTTGTGTCTCTTCATCTTTTTTATCTTCTACTTTAAGATCATTTTTTTGAATATCATTTTCACCCAAGTCGACTTTGTTTTGTTCTTCATCAGATTGATTTTCATTAGTTGTTTGGAAATTTGAAATATCTTGAGGTATATCATCTTGAGGCACATCATCTTTAGTTAAATCTTCGTTATTCTCAAGATTTTCATCGCTTAGTAAATTTTGTTTATCTATATTTTCAACAACTGCTTTAGGTTCATTATTGCTTTCTGTATTTTCATTTTGATCTGTTTTATCTATTGCTTCAGTTTCTTCAGGTTTGGTTTCATTAGTATTTTCTACGTCTGGACTTACGCTCTCATGTTCATTTGTTATATTATTTTTTTCCTGCTTAGTTTCAAAATCAAGAGCAAGATCAATTAAAGATTTTTTTATAAAATTAGAATTATTTGAGATATTCTTGTCCTGAAAAACAGCCTCAGACTGAGTTTTAAGAAAAGATTTTATTTGTTCACTTCCAAGAGGTACGATATTTTCGTTATCAATATCTGCATTCTCATATTGTGTTTTTAACGACATGGCTTTCTATCTTTCATCTTTAAACATAGTCGTCACCACCACGACCTGCTAACACGATTGAACCTTCATCAGACATGCGTCTGGCAACCGCAATGATTTGTTTTTGAGCCTCTTGAACTTCTGTTAACCTGACAGGACCTAACGCTTCCATTTCGTCTTGAATGTTAGCTGCTGCACGTTGTGACATGCATCCAAATAATTTATCCTTTAACTCTTGATCCGCACCCTTCAAGGCTAAAATAATTAAATCATCTTCAACAGCACGTAATAGTGTCTGTAATGACTTGTCGTCAGAAAGTAGTAAAGTTTCAAATACAAACATACTATCTTGAATAGCTTGCATAAGAGCTTTATCATCTTTCAAAATATCTTTCATTATTTTAGCTTCACCATCTGCACTTATAAAGTTCATAATTTTTGCTGCAGCAGGTACTCCTCCAACTTTACTTGCTCTAAGGCTAGCATTAGAGGAAAAAACCTTTTGCATCACCCTATCAAGTTCTTGCAGAGCTTCAGGCTGAACAGTTTGAAGAGTTGCAATCCTTCTTATAATATCTGACTGCGTATTTTCCGGTAAAAAGTTTAACACATCAGAGGCTGTAGAAGGTTCTAAGTAAGATATAATCAAAGCTATTATTTGCGGGTGTTCATCAATAATTAAATCAGCAATTGAACGAGCGTCTAGCCAATCAAGTATTTCTATGGCCTTATTACTGTCAGATGGAGTAATTTTACCTAAAACTGTTTGAGCTTTATCTTCACCCAATGATTTTGTCATAACATTTTTTATATAATTTCCTCCAGAGATTCCTAAGCTAGTTTGTGATTTAATAATTGCTAAGAATTCGTCTAAAACCAAGTTTACAGTTCCTTGGCCAAGACCCTGCACCGAATACATAGCTGTTCCAAGAACTTGTACTTCTTTAGGTGACAGGTTTCCCATAATTTCTGCAGCTTCATCTTCTCCAATAAGCATCATTAAAATGGCACATTTTTGTGTACCTGTAAGACCTTGATAAATTTCATCGGCATTAGGTTCTTTTTGTTTTGCTGCTTCAGCCATAATAATATCCCACTTTCTTTTTCTTTTTAAGAGTCTCTGGCGTCATTTCCCATCATGCCTTTGAAGACACTAGATACTCTTCCTGCCTCATCTCCAACAATCATTCTTATTACAGCTACTTTATCATCATAAGTATTAGCTGTATCGAGCATTTCTGCGGATATGGCAGACTTCTTTGGTTTAAGTTTAGCTTTAATATCCTCAAGGGATTCACCTTCTTGTACTTCTATTTTTTCGTCATCAATATCAATTTCATCGCCTGCCATAGCACCGCCTCCAGATGAAAAGCTTGCAGGAACCACCACTCTTTTCAATAAAGGATGTAACGCTCCAAATATAACGATAGCTAAAATCAAGATAGTTGCAAATTGTTGTAACATTTCTTTTATAGAATTATTTTCGTACCATGGCTCAATATCTGCCTCAAGAATATCAACAAAAGGGCTGCTTGTTACAGTGACACTATCGCCTCTTGCCTCATCAAACCCAAGCGCCTCTTGAACTAAAGATTTAATTTCTATTAATTTCTCTTTACTTAATGTTTCAAACGTATACGTACCTTCCGCTGTTAACACCTTCTTCTCACGAATAATTACAGCAGCCTTAATTTTTTTGATTACACCATATTGAGCAGTTGTAGTTTCAACTTTTCTACTAACCTCATAATTTTTTACAGAAGTTTGACTTCTTTGCTTTAAATTTGTGCCTGCTCCTGCACTTTCAGGGGCTTCTTTCTTTAAATCTGGAGCTAGCGGTGGAGCGTTTGACAAGGCACCAGGAATACCTCTTGCTTCTGGATTTGCACTTTCATCTAACGATGATTGTTCACTTCTCAATGCGTTTCCTTTTGGATCAACAGATTCTTCAGTTATTTCACTTTTTGTAAAATTCATATCTACATTTATTTCGGCTTTTAGGTTACCTGCTCCAACAATTGGTGTTAAAAGTGATATAACCCGTGATTTATAAATTTCACCTAATCTCATAGTTTGAGACATTTGTTCGCTTGAAGCTGTACTTGCAGCATCACTTGATGGCTTTGATAAAAGTTCACCAAATTGATCTACAACAGTAATGTTTTCAGATGGTAGGTTTGGTACTGATGATGCAACCAGATGAACAATTGATTGTATTTGTTGTCTTCCAAGTGACCTGCCACTTGAAAGTTTTACAAAAACAGACGCCGATGGCAAAGCTATTTCTCTGGCAAAAACTGTTTTTTCTGGAATAGCTAAGTGAACTCTTGCAGAACTAATGCCTGAAATAAAGTTTATCGATCTTGATAATTCTGATTCTAATGATTGTTTTATTCTAATAGCCTCTACTGAACGACTTGTACCCATTGGCATATCGCTCAGGTTGTCATATCCATCTGGAACAGAAGATGGCAAACCTTCAGCTGCTAACAGCATTCTAGAATTATGATAATCTTCTAATGGGACAGTTACTTCACCAGTAGATGGATTTAATGATACATTTACACCATTTTGTTTTAAAGTTTGAATAACAACAGATTTCTCACTTTCTGGAAGAGAAGCAAATAATGTAGTCATGTCAGCTTTTTGCATTGTAAAAAAAACAATTAAACCAATAAATGCTACAATTACTCCAAAGATTAAAGGAACAGATTTCTGAACAGCAGGATCAGATGTCATTTTTCTCACATTAGAGATAGATGAAGATATTCGACTTATGATCCCCGTACCTTGGTTAATTCCAGCTATATTATTTCCAGTAGTTGCTTCTGCCATTTTCTTATCCTAATCAAATTAAATTAAACGGGCATATTCATTATGTCTTTATAAGAACTCAAGACTTTGTTCCTAACATTTAAAGTCATTTGAAACGCAATACTTGAAATCTGCTGTTGCATAATAACTTTTGTTAAGTCAGTTTCTTTTCCTAATTCGTAATCCTTGGTGATTTCAGCTGCTTTATTCTGGCTATCTGCAACAGAATTAATGGCATCATTTAATTTTTTAGAAAAATCTTCTGCTTTTTCACCACCAGAAAATGCTTGGTTAGCTTTTTCTAATATATTTTGTCTGGCAAGGCTTGAAATACCACTATTTTCATTTGATATCTGCATTTGATTTCTCCTTTATCAAGTTGCTTTTGCAAATGCCAATTGATCAGCTAATGTTTCAACTGATAAATTTTCATTTATATTAGATAGTGATTTATCTATCATTATAGACATTTGATCTATAGCTTTACCCCCACTCAACACTAAAGCTCTTTGAAGGGTGTTTTCTAATTCACGAACATTACCTGGCCAATCATGCTTTAAAAGTAAATCTCTTGCATCTCCGGTAATAAAAGGAATAGTTCCATTTTCTTTATTATGCTTATCTAATATTTTTATTGAAATAGGTAAAATATCATCTTTCCTATCAGATAATTTTTTTGTCTGAAGTGGAAAGACATTTAATCTGTAATATAAATCTTCTCTAAATCTTGATTGATTAACTTCAGATGCCATGTCGCGGTTTGAAGTTGCTAAAACTCGTACATCAACCTCAATATCTCTTTGTCCTCCCACTGGAGTGACTTTTCGTTCTTGTAAAACTCTTAATAATTTTGCCTGTAAAGACAGCGGCATCTCAGAAATCTCATCCAAAAGCAATGTACCTTTGTCTGCTGCTCTAAAAATACCTTTATTAGCATTTGATGCACCAGTAAAAGCTCCTTTTTCATGACCAAATAAAATTGCCTCTAACATATTTTCTGGAATGGCTGCGCAATTAACCGCAACAAATGGCTCTTCTTTTCTATTAGAGTTTTCATGTAAATAATTTGCTAAAACCTCTTTTCCAGAACCTGTTGGGCCGTTTATAAATACAGTTACGTCTGTATTAGCAACTCTTCTGGCTAAAGATAATAATTCAAATGTTTTAATGTCGCCTGCAGAAAATAAAACATCTGGACAACAAACGTTAAAAATTAATTCTAATGAATACGGATCAGTAAAGTCTTCAACTGTAATTCTTTTTAAGGCTCCACCAAGATCATCTTGTATATCTATGCCAGCAACTAAGTTACTCTCGGTAATAATAACAACTTTAGTTAATTTTGCTTGTCTAGCTAAAGACACTAATTTTGAGGACCCGCCTATTTCTTTTTCAAAAATATCAGAGCAAACCATCGTGTTAGCATTATATCCTACAAGGTCAATTCCAAGAAAATCTGGCTTTGAGCTATCTGATCCAGCTTTTATTACTGTAACATCCCTATTCTCGAGCAAATCGCATAAATTATCTGCTATATTTAAACTATTTTGAACTACTATAACTTGGCTCATTTAAAACTCCTCACATTCGATGAAGTATAGAAGCAAGAACCTTGCCAAATAAGGTTTTTTAATTTTATTTACTATGTTATGTAACCAAAAACAGATGTATTTTGATTTCTTTAGTTGATTTTATTTTATAAAAGTCATTAATATGACACATAAAATTATTTTTTTTCAATTATTTGACGAGCTAATAAATGAATGTAGTAGAAAAACTAATAGACCCAAAAAATGTTAGTAAGTCTATACTTGATACTCTTAATGAAATGATTGATGGCAACAGTTCTGAGACTAAGTCAATGAAAAACTTGATAGCTATGGTTTCACAAACAGATAGCACAGCATTGATTTTAGGAGAAACTGGAACTGGAAAAGACGTTGTAGCACGAGCAATTCACAAATGTTCTAAAAAGAAAGGTTCTTTTGTCACAGTTAATTGTGCAGCTATACCATCAGAACTTTTAGAGTCAGAATTATTTGGTCATGAAAAAGGTTCCTTTACAGGTGCCGACAAATTAAGAAAAGGTAGGTTTGAACAATCAAGTGGCGGTTCACTATTTCTTGACGAAATTGGAGACATGCCTCTCGCTCTTCAAGCTAAATTATTGAGAGCAATAGAGAGTAGAACTATTCAAAGGGTTGGGGGTGCAGAAGACATCAAAATTGACCTTAGACTAATTTGCGCTACTCATAGAGATCTTGAAAAAAAAGTTGAAAGTGGAGATTTCAGGGCTGATCTATTTTTTAGGATAAATGTATTACCCATAAACGTCCCAACTTTAGCTGAACGTCGAACCGACATTCCAAGCCTTTATGAAACACTATTAAAAAATCTTCGAATAGATAAATCCGTTGAACCCATTTTTACACCTGAAGCAATAACGGCTCTGTCAAAACATAACTGGCCTGGGAATGTTAGAGAACTGAAAAATGTAATAGAAAGAGCTTGTATAATTTTTCCTGGCAAAGAAGTTACAAGTTCTAATGTGTATGAAAACCTACTAAGATTAAAAGTACCTAGCATTGCTGAAGAACAGGAAGCAATTTGGGAATTAACAGCTGACTTAGCTGAAATAAATAATGTTGATATCGATCAAACTACGAACCAAGAAGATTTTTTACCTCACCCTAAAAATTATAAAAATTGGTTTACATTTTATGATGAAATAGATTTAAGACGACATCTACAAGATGTTGAGATTGTTTTAATTGAAGAAGCACTCGAAAAGACCAATGGAAAGATTGCATTAGCAGCCGATAAATTAAAACTTAGGCGAACCACACTAATAGAGAAGATGAAAAAATATTCAATAACTTCTAATCAATCTAATTAACTAATCTTAACAATACGTCTGAACTAGCATTTGCCTGTGCAAGCATAGATGATGCCGCTTTTGATATAATTTGTGATTTAGTAAATTTAGCGGTTTCAAGGGCAAAATCAGCATCTTCAATTTTCGAAAGTCTTGTAGTTGATGCGATCTGAACATTAGTTAAAACATTCATTCTATATTCAATCCTATTTTCTGCTGATCCAAATTTACCACGTGTATTTGCAATGGTGTCTATTGCTGTATCTATTTTAGTCAATGCAGCAGTTGCGTTTGTTGCTGACGCAACAGAGATTGTTGATCCTGCTGATGGAGAGCTCGTAGAAGCCTGAGCTTGCATTCCAATTTCAGCAACATCATCACCAGAAATTTTAATAATGTCTGTTGAAGAATGTGTTAGTTGAATTTGTCCTTTAAATGTTACAGAACTGCCAACTGAAATAGTTGCCCCAGTTGCGTCAGTATGTGAGGTAAAGTATTTTCCAGCAGTACCTGCATGAGCAACCGTAATATCAGCTCCACTTGAACTTACTAATTGAAGATTACCAGCAGAATTAGCTGAAGCAACTATATCTCCAATTGCTGCGTTATTTATTGCTGCAATAGTAAGCGTTAAATTGCTTGCACTAGAAAAATTTATGGCATTTCCGTTTATGCTTATATTTGAAGCAGCGTCTGAAACCTCAGAGTTGTCAACTCCAATAGTAACTAAGTTATAGCCTGATGCGGTAACATTAGTTGTAGTAGAAATAGCATTTATGGCTTCTGCCTTTGCAGCTGCAGAGGCACTTGTAGATGAACCAACTGCCGTATCATTTATTTTAATATCATGCGAAGAAGTAAGTGCATTTGTTGAAACTAGGTCTGAACTTATTTGAGTGCTTGTATCAACTTCATTAAAGCCAAATCTAGCAAGATCGTCTATATTACCTTGATTACTTGTATACCCATTAGCAAGCGTATTAGCCTCAATTTTTACGTAACTACCATCATTATTTGCAAGTTTTAAATACCCTAAATATGTGCCAGCGGTAAAACCTGCATCTCCTGGTGCGTTACCTGCAATCACAATATCATTACCATCAGTATTCGATAAAGTAATTGAGTTATTTGAATTTAACACTGCCGTTACTCCTGAGGCCTCTTGATTAATTGCTGTAATCAAGTTAGCTAAACTTGTTTGAATAGATATAGTATTTGAATTTATAGTAAATGTATTGCTCATACTTAAATTAGAAATGACTGATGAAGTTAAGCTATTAAATCCAGTAGCCACTGCACCATGATTAGACGAGTTTGCATTTATGGCCGTTGCTAACGCGGTTGCTGTATTATTTCCTGAAGTTAAATTACTAGTTAAAGTTGCTGCAAGTGCGTTTTCACCATTTATTAAAATATCATTTGCTGCTAAATTAGAGCTATAATTGAATGAAGTGACCCTACCGCTTGTAAATTCAGAAACCCCTGAAGTTGCTGAAAGATTTAAGGCTACACTATCTGAATCAACTAAACTGATAGACAAACTTGAATTGGCTTCGTTGCCTATATTAAATTTAGTTGTTGTACTTGAACCGTCAAGCAAAACTAATTCATTGTATTTAGTAGTCTTAGTAATAGCATCTATCTCACTAAGATATGCATCCACTTCAACCTGCAATGTTGTTCTGTCAGCATCAGTTAAAGTTGCATCTGTACCCTCAACTGCTAATGCCCTAATCATACTTAATAAATTATTTATTTCAGAAAGACCACTTTCAGCTGTTTGAGTTAAAGTTATAGCTTGAAATCCATTTAATAATCCTTGTGAAATAGATGAGACTTTAGCGTCTAATTTAGCTATAGTTCCAATTAAACTTGGAGCATCTGAAGCAGAGTTCACTCTTTTCCCAGACGATAATCTTTCACTGGATTCTGAAATTTGTTTAATTTGATTTGATAAACTTTTTTGTATAACTTGAGAATTTGAAGAATTTAAAATACTAATCAATGTATGCACCTAACCTGTTATAAAATTACATAAGATTACGTTTCCTTTACGACAAGATTTAGGATTTGTTTAATTTTTCAGGCAAATTTTTTTAAAACTATTAACTTAATAAATAAATAAATTATATAATTCAATTACTTAGTCAAAGAATAAAAGTTAATTCTTTTGTTCAATTTATTATTATTTACACTCAGATTTTTCATTTTGTCTTCAATTCTATTAATTGAAGTATTATTAATATTAACTATTTCAGTAATTTTATTTTTAGAAGAAAGCTGAACTGTATTACTTATTTTATTAATAATATTTTGCCTTTCTAAATCTAATTTTAAAATTTTTTCAAAATTATTTGTATTTACTAAATCTGAAATTTCTACTGAAAGCAATTCAAGCTTATTCAAATCGTCTTGATACTCAACCATCAAATAACTCTTTCTTCATTTGATATATTTTTCCACCCACTAAGTATTTCTTTTATAACTTCCATTGCCTGCTTTACTCCGTTTGCATCTTTTTGAGTAAAGCCTTTTATAACTTGTTGCCTTGCAAATTCGTAAAGCTGAAATAAATTTCCTGCAATCTCAGGGGCTTTGTCAAAATCTAGGCAAGTTTGTAATCCATATATAATACTTAAACACTTGCTCATGTTTTTTGATTTTTTTAAAGCAACTTCCTTCTTGGATGTATTTTTATACTTAGATAGGTCATTAGTGTATTCTTCAATATCTATAATTACTTTCTCAAGCGAGTTAGATAATTGAAACATTAATTCACGAATAATCTCATGAGATGATTTAACCGAGTTCATTGAGGTCTCAGCTTTTTTATAAGCGTTAATATAATCTTTATTCATAATTAAAGTCACATCTAATACTTGATTTCATAAAACTTTATCTCAAATTTGCAATTTACTGACTATTATGGTTAAACTACCTTATGATTTTTAATAACGTTACAAATAATCAGTATTCGACCCCACCAATTAGTGTACCTAGACAACTAAGTAATGAAGCCATTGCAAATTCTGCAAACACTATGCCAAATATTGCAAGACCTATTCAGGAGCCTAATGTTCTTAGAAATTCATCAAATAATGTCTATCCTAATTTTATTAGGCAAGTATATAGTAATAATCAAAGTTCTTCTCATGGCTCTCTTACTGAAAGCTTTATAAGGTCACGTGCATCGCTATCACCTACTTATATGCATAACGAAATTACCACTAGATACGAAATGATAAGCACAATCCCCAGGATATTCTCCGAAATAAAAAAATCTGTAAATAAAATAGCTTAAAATAAAACTCTTATTTTTGGCACAACAATTGCAGGATTATCTCTGCCGGTACTTTGACAGTACTCGTTATGAATGGAGATTTATATGCCTACAGTTAATACAAATAGTGCAGCAACGTTTGCTCTGAACAAGATGAATGCTACCGAACGAGACATGCTTACTTCTATGGAGAGGCTTTCATCGGGCAAAAGAATTAATCATGCTGGGGACGATGCTGCTGGTGCTGCTATATCGGATAGGATGACAGCTCAAATAAAAGGATTAGAACAATCTGTTAGAAATGCCGGAGATGTCATTTCCATGGCACAAGTAGCTGAAGGAGCACTTGACGAATCTTCAGACATACTTCAAAGAATTAGAGAACTCGCCATTCAATCTGCTTCAGATGTTATGAACGCAGAAGAAAGATCATATTTAAACGCAGAAGTAATTCAAATGTTAGCTGAATTAGATAGAGTAACACGTGATACTACATTTAATGAAATCGCGGTATTAGACGGCTCTTTTGCTGACAGAAGATTTCAAATTGGTACTCATGAACGTGAGTTTGCTCAATTATCAGTATCGTCTATGAGAATTGATGCTTTAGGCGCTTTTAAAGCTGTTTCAGATAGCACAGATACTACAGGAATAAATTCTAATTTAGCACTAAATGCATATGCAGTAGCAGATACTACTGAAACTAATCTGATACAAGATGAAACTTTTACAGTACATGGGATTTTAGGAAGTTCTACGGTAACTGCAGCTGCTGGATCAACTGTTAGGGATATTGCAACTTCTGTTAATGCAATTTTTGACTCAACAGGTGTATCTGCCATTGCTTCTTCTCAACTTAAGATAGAAGCCAAATCTCTTGATAGCTCTTTAAATGGCCAAAATAGTGTTTCTTTCTCAATTCAAGGTAAAAATGGAACGTCTACATCAATTTCTGCTAATATTACATTAAACAGTTCAAAGGGTAGTTCGGTTTTATCTAACTTAAGAGATTCAGTAAATAATTATACAACTACCACTGGTATTACAGCTACTTTATCAAGCGATAATTCATCAATAATTTTAGTCCAAAATGAAGGATATGACATAAAATTAGGTGATGTAAATTTTGCAAGTGATACTGTTTCTACTGGTGCACAAAGAGTTCTTTTAGTTACTAGTTTAGATAATGATGAAGGCGTGGCTGGAGCTACAGTTAGCCTTGGAGATACAAACGTTACTGTTACTGACGCCGACAGCCTAGTGTCATCTGCATCTGGTACCGCTAATACTGCAATGACATTGAATGGAACACTAGCGAGTACAGCTGATGACAATGGCTTAGTTACTACTTTTGATGCTTCAAGTAATGGTACGACTGCAATTACTAAAGATGGAGCTTTAGCGGCTTCTACTACTTTGAATTCTTTAATAACAATTACACACGCTTCAGACACTGACTCAACTTATACAATAGTTGGTACAGATATTTATGGAAATGCTCAAACAGAAGATATTGCTGTTACTACAACTGACATAACATCAGGACTAAAAGTATTTCAAACAGTAACTAGTATTACGCCAAGTGGAAATGGACCATCTAATGTCATTATTGGTGTTGCAGCAACCGTGACAAACAAAAGTGCTTTAGTAACAATTACATCCGGTGCAAGCGATGAATCCGACAAAACATTTACTGTAGTTGGTACGGATATGGATGGCGCGGCTTTAACTGAAACTATTACTGGACCAACCGCTTTAGGAACAGTAACAGGAAGACAAATTTTTAAAACTATTCATTCAATTACTCCAACTTCATCTACAACTGGTGCAATTACTGTTGGAACCAAAGCTGCTGACTCTGTTATTGTAACTGGTCAGTTAGAAATGGTATCAAGTAATAGTTTTACAGTAATAGGTGAAGACGGAAAAGGATTATTTGAATTATCCCCCGGTGCAGCATCTTTAGATAAACTTGAAGGTGTAAATGTAAAAACAAGGACAGCATCAATTAACGCTCTTCGTGTAATTGACAGATCATTAGATAGAATTCATATGGAAAGAGCAAAATTAGGTGCCCTTAGCAGTAGAATGGAAAAGGCAATTGATAATTTATCAAATGTTGCCTTAAATACTGCAGCTTCTAGGGGACGAATTCAAGATGCAGACTTTGCAAAAGAATCAGCAGAATTAACTAAGCACCAAATTTTACAACAATCTGCAATGGCAATGATTGCACAAGCAGGAAAAGCTCAACAGAATGTTCTACAATTACTCCAAAATTAATTTTAATATTTAGTAATTTATAATTAGGTCTTTTAATTTACAGTTATAAGTCGACATACGTTTATACTACCTGGATAAGCTTTATTAATTAGGTCCAGCGAAGATCACGAGATAACATTCTGTTCTTTAGATGTTTTTCTAGAATATGAAGTCGTATAAAATATGATGCACGGAAATCGTTAGAAATAAGATGTCTGATATCAGAAATTCCATCAATCAATTCAGAAATTGTATCTTGCAAGGTATAGACAGGGGTATGGTTTGGAGCAAGTGATCCGAATGGATCAAAATTAACCTTATAAGACCTTTTGTCGGGTAGAGCCTGAGTATTAACAGATACTTCACAATTTGATACATTGTTAGCTACAGCTTTTGCTAATTCTGACACCTGATAATTCCATGAACTTGATCCCGTATTTACAGCAAGGTATGGTGTGGAAATATTTTTATCCCTAAGAATAGCCCACTCTATTGCCCGCGACATGTCTTTCACATGTATAAGTGGACGCCAAGGCGATCCATCGCTCAATATTTCAATTCGATTATTAATAATTGCGGATGCAACAAAATCGTTCAATACTAAGTCTAATCTTAAGCGATCGCTCATCCCACATGCAGTTGCAAATCTTAGCGAAGTTGCAGTAGTGCCATTACCTAAATCACATCTTTGAAGCACCTTTTCTACAGCTACTTTTGACTTCGCGTAATCTGTAAGGGGATTAAGAGTATCAAACTCTTTTTTAGGTTCTCCTTCTGAATCACCGTAAATGCTGCAACTTGAGGCGAACACCAATCTTTTGTTTGGTAAAGCTACGTAGGGTTCAATAATTTTCTTGACTGCAAGGTAGTTTATTGAGTTTGTAACATCCAAAAACTTATTGCCCATTGGATCATTGGATATAGCACTCAAAATAAGCAAAGCATAGTTTTAAGGACTAAAGTTTCGTGATATAGAAAATTATAAGTTTATTAAAAATTTATTATATGTTGATTTGACGAGGTATCGTTTTGTATGTAATTAGTACCATTTTTAACTAAGAGTTTTTTTATTTTTGGAACTAACCCCATTGACTCTTCAATCTTTGAACAAAGTATAAAATCTTCTTCATACTTTATTAACATGCCTGCAAGCACGCTAACTTCAACAAGTGACATTTTCCCAGGAAATAGCCCTTTAAAACCTTCACTTCTGCATTTTACATAAGTTGCTCTTTTCCATCCCATACAGCTATATATATATCTTTGAATAGGTTTGAGATCCTGTGTTTTTTCAAAAGAGTTATTAGGGTTAAAGTTTAGAGGTTCATTTGCAATACAACAATGCTGATATAAGGTGTTGACAGCCATAACACAATCTACGTCAGGATTATTTAGATGAGTACCACAATTTCTAATATCTTCAATTGACTGCAGTGGGCTTACACTGTTTACCCATAAGACAGATTCACAAGAAGGAAACTCTTCAAATAAAAAATCAATCACCATATCTGTTGTTGCATCATCACCTGCTAATTTTTTAGTTCTTTGTAAAAACTCAACTTCATTAGAGTTTACAAGCCCTTCGAAAACTGGATCATCACTCGTAATTATAACTTTATCAAAAATTCCAGAGCTTAAACATTTGTCCCTTGCAATTTCAGCCAAAGTTCTTGAGTTAAATGACTTATAATTTTTTTTGGGTAACCTTTTACTACCAGATCTTACTGGTATTACTGCAATTTTATTCATTACAAACTCCATATTTTAGTTATATTGAGAATATCTTCTTTAATTAATCTGAATACATTGTCCCATGTCTCCCATGTGTTTCTTTCACATATATCAATCGATGGTCCAACCGGATTGTTTAATATTGTATTCCATGAACTTTGTTTCCAACTAGCAAGCTTAGTTAGTGTTCCAACAGCGCCCGAGATATAAACTACCATAATTTTAGGTGTTATAACCATATCAAGTGCTGCACATAATGCGGTCGTATCATCAACATTATTAAATTGGTCTAATTCATCAAAGTTATGGACTGTTACCCCAAGTTTATCTTTGACTTTAGCTAAATCGTCTTCAAAATCCTTATATTGTAGATTTATAAACGTTACATCAGGGATCTTTAATACTGGTGACCACTCCAAAATGGGTGCGTAATTTGGTAAACGTCCAGGAGACATATCAGTACTTTTCCAGCCAATACCAACATAAGGACCTTTCCCCAATGAGTTAAGACGTTCTCTCCAATAGTTAACACGGTCTGGATCTGGAACAAGGTAGGCTTTAGGTTTAGTATTTTGTGTAATTTCTGAAAGAAAATGCCTATAAAGACTTCCCATTGGCAAGTGATAATCAAAATCGTCTCTATTGATATCAAGACTTCTATCTTCGGACTTAACTTCTACATTTGGAAATGACCGTTGTAACAAGGGAACTAATTTATCCTGACACTCCAAAATACAATGCTTAGCCTGAGAATCTAAAAAGGATAGGCAAGAAGACCAGTTTAACGTGTCTCCAATACCCTGCTCACTCCAAAGAAGAATTCTTTTATCCTTCAAACTCTGCGATCCATCCCACATCGGTTGGATAAAATTTCTCTCGTTAGACAAAAATTCAGGAATTTTCCAGCGCCATTCGCTTTCATCAAGACCTTCTTTAAGCCTTCCACTATTAAGAAGTGTAAGACTTAAGTTATGATGTGCTTCAGCAAAATCAGGCTTAAGTGAAATAGATTTGTTATAAGTTTCTATAGCCTCACTTAATTTATTTTTAGATTGAAGAGTTAATCCTATATTGTTGTAAGCTTCAGCGTAATCAGGCTTAAGTAAGACAGATTTGTTTAAAGCTTCCATTGCCTCGTCGAATTTACCTAATTCCTGTAAAAGAGCTCCCTTGTTATTATAGGCCTCAGCATAATCATTTTTTAGTAAGATTGATTTATCGTAAACTTTTATAGCTTCATCACACTTACCTTGAGATTGAAAAACAACTCCTAAGTTATTGTAAACTTCAGCATAATTGGGCTTAAGTGAAATAGATTTCCTATAAGCCTCTATAGCTTCATCTAACTTACCTTGAGCTTTTAAGGCCACTCCCATGTTGTAATAAGTACCAGCATCATTAGGCTTAAGTGAGATAGACTTTTTATAAGCCTCTAAAGCCTCATCTAACTTATGTAGGTTTTTTAATACAACACCCATATTACTGTAAACTTCTGCAAAATCAGGCTTAAGTGAAATAGATGTCTTATAAGCCTCTACAGCTTCATCAAGCATTCCTATCTGAGCCCTTGATGCACCCAGAATATTCCAAACAACATACGCACCTGGATATTGGACTGTTAGAGCCTCAGCTTGCTCAATCACAGCTTCTATTTGTCCTTGGTTATATAAATTAACTAGTTGATTTACAGATTCCTGAGGTGGATTTTGTATAACATTATTTTGTTTATACTTATTTAAAGAAGCTAACCCTTGCTGCGCTCTTATATTATTCGAAAAATTCTTTAAGATTGTTTCGTATAGCTTTTGGGCTTCAGCTAAATCACCCTTCTTTGAATATGACTTGGCTTTCATAAGTGACTGTTCTACTGATAAATTAGCCGACATTACTCATTCCTTTTTATATGCATATAACTCATATAGAGTGCAAGATTTGTGCCACGCATTAACATGTAGAAGAGATTAAAAACTTTCAAACAGAATTAATTAAGAACAACTTCAATTTTGATTTATTTTGAGAATATCTTCTTTAATTAATCTGAATACATTGTCCCATGTCTCCCATGTGTTTCTCGTGTATATATCAATCAATGGACCAACTGGATTGTTCAATATTGTATTCCATGAACTTTGTTTCCAATTTGCAAGCTTAGTTGGTGTTCCAACAGCGCCCGAGATTAACGGCGCTGTACCATGGTTAGACACAAGCATATCAAGTGCCGCACATAATGCGGTCGTATCATCAACATTATTAAATTGGTCTAATTCATCAAAGTTATGGACTGTTACCCCAAGTTTATCTTTGACTTTAGCTAAATCGTCTTCAAAATCCTTATATTGTAGATTTATAAACGTTACATCAGGGATCTTTAATACTGGTGACCACTCCAAAATGGGTGCGTAATTTGGTAAACGTCCAGGAGACATATCAGTACTTTTCCAGCCAATACCAACATAAGGACCTTTCCCCAATGAGTTAAGACGTTCTCTCCAATAGTTAACACGGTCTGGATCTGGAACAAGGTAGGCTTTAGGTTTAGTATTTTGTGTAATTTCTGAAAGAAAATGCCTATAAAGACTTCCCATTGGCAAGTGATAATCAAAATCGTCTCTATTGATATCAAGACTTCTATCTTCGGACTTAACTTCTACATTTGGAAATGACCGTTGTAACAAGGGAACTAATTTATCCTGACACTCCAAAATACAATGCTTAGCCTGAGAATCTAAAAAGGATAGGCAAGAAGACCAGTTTAACGTGTCTCCAATACCCTGCTCACTCCAAAGAAGAATTCTTTTATCCTTCAAACTCTGCGATCCATCCCACATCGGTTGGATAAAATTTCTCTCGTTAGACAAAAATTCAGGGTTTTTCCAGCGCCATTCGCTTTCATCAAGACCTTCTTTAAGCCTTCCACTTTTAAGAAGTGTAAAACCTAAGTTATAATGAGCTTCTGCAAAATCAGGCTTGAGTGAAATAGACTTCTTATAGACCTCTATGGCTTCATCTAACTTATTCAGGTAATGCAAAGCAAGACCCATATTATAATAAGCCTCTGCATAATCAGGTTTTAATGAAATAGATTTCTTATAAGCCTCTATAGCTTCATCTAACTTACCTTGAGAATAGAGGGTGTCGCCCATATTGTTATAAGCTTCAGCACGAGAAGGTTTTAGTGAGATAGACTTTTTATAAGCCTCTATAGCTTCATCTAACTTACCTTGGTTTTTTAAAGCTACACCCATATTGAAATGAGCATCAGCAAAATCAGACTTTAAGAAAATGGCTTTCTTGTAAGCATATATAGATTCGTCAAACATTCCTATTTCTTCTCTTGATGCACCCAGAATATTCCAAACAACATACGCACCTGGATATTGTGCTGTTAGACCCTCAGCTTGCTTTATCACAGTTTCCATTTGTCCTTGGTTATATAAGTTTACTAATTGATTTACTGATTCCTGAGGTGGATTTTGTATAACATTATTTTGTTTATACTTATTTAAAGAAGCTAACCCTTGCTGCGCTCTTATATTATTCGAAAAATTCTTTAAGATTGTTTCGTATAGCTTTTGAGCTTCAGCTAAATCACCCTTCTTTGAATATGACTTGGCTTTCATAAGTGACTGTTCTACTGATAAATTAGCCGACATTACTCATTCCTTTTTATATGCATATAACTCATCTAAAGTGCAATAGTTGTACCAAGATAAATCTTAAAAATTAATAAAAGTAAATATTTTAGACAAATAGATAAAACACAAATATTTAATAAAATTTGCACAAAGAAATATACGCTAAAAATAAATAGCTTAAGATCAGTGAAGATAGAATTATTAATAAATCAAAATAAAACTATACATTATAAAAGAGAATGTAAATTACAGAATAAAGAATAAAATTTTATAAATAAAAGAGATAATAATATCTAAAAACAATCTTCTAAAGAATGAAGATTTTGAACTAATAATTATGACGTGTCTAAAAGGGCTAACTAAAATTTTGGCATTAATTTTGCTAAGATAATGAAGTTAATTAAACATTTTTTCTAGAATTTATTTTGATTTTAAAAAGTTAATACTATGCTATCAGATAATTACACAGAAATGTCTTTTGTAAGAGCAAAATCTCATATTTTGAGGAATGAATTTGCAAAAGCTGAAGAGATTTATCGAGATGTTCTAACTAGACTTCCTAAAAAATATCCTGATGCCTTTATTGTATGGGAAAAACTAGGATCATTGTCGGTACAAATTGGTAAGTTAGATAAGGCTATAAAAGCTTTTAAAAATTGTATCTCATTAAAACCGGATTATGCAAATGCCTACATTAACATTGCTGTTGCTTATAAAGCTCAAGGTAAATTGGATGATTCAATAAATGCATATCATAAATTTATTTTATTAAACCCTGAAAATGCTGATGCTTATATTAATATCGGTAATGCATTACAAGATCAGTCCAAGTTTGACCAAGCAATAAGTTCATATAATAAAGCAATATCATTAAATCCTAATTCTGCACAAGCATATTACAATATGGGTACTGCTCAGTTAGCCCAGCATAAGTTAGAAAATGCAATTGAGTGTTATAGCAAAGCCCTCTCAATAAATCCCAATTATGTAAAAGCTCACTTCAACTTGGGAATTGCTTATAAAGCTCTAGGTAAATTTAAAGAGGCAAACACTGCATACAACAACGCAATATTAATAAATCCAAATTATGCTCAAGCTTGGAACAACTTGGGAATGACTCTCCATATTCAAGGTAAGTTAAAAGATTCAGTAAAAGCTTATGATAAAGCAATTTCACTAAAACCTGATTATGCTGAAGCTTACAATAATTTAGGGAACACCTTACACGAATTAGGTTATTCAAAAGATGCAGTTATAGCATACAAAAAAGCAATTTCACTTAAACCTGATTATGCTGAAGCTTACAATAATTTGGGCAAAGCTTATAATGATAAAAATGAATATAATAAAACTATAGAAGCTTATAAAAAGGCTATCTCCCTTAAGCCTGACTTCGCAGATACTTATAATAACATGGGAGTTACTCTTCACGCCCAAAGAAAGTTAGATAAAGCAATATGGGCTTATAAAAAAGCTATTTCACTAGATCCTGATGATAGTGATTTTTTTTACAACCTCGGTATAACTTTAAAGGATAATGGAAACTTATATGAGTCAGTAGAAGCTTATAAAAAATGTATTTCACTAAAACCTTCTTGTGCTGAAGCTTATAACAATATGGGCGAAGTACTCTATTCTCAAGGTAAGTTTGATGAAGCCATAGAGACTTTAAAGAAGTCTATATCACTTGAACCTGATAATGCTGACACATACAACAAAATTGGAGGTGCTTTCTATAAAAAAGAAATTTTAGAATTATCCATAGAGTCTTTCAAAAAATCTATTTTGTTAAACCCTCATTGCGCTGAAACGCACAACAACTTGGGGGTTGCTCTTAAAGATGAAGGTAAATTTGAAGCGGCAATCACTGCATACAACAAAGCAATATTTTTAAATCCAAATTATGCTAATGCTCATAATAATATTGGCGTTCTTTTACAAGATTTAGGTAAGACAAATCAGGCCATAGACGCTTATAACAAAGCTATCTTAATTAAACCCAATTATGCTGAAGCACATCATAACTTAAGTTTTACACTTCTTAATAGTGGAAGACTAAAAGAAGGTCTTGACGAAAGTGAATGGCGTTGGAAAACTGAAAAATATTTCTTTAAAAATAGACACTTTTCTAGACCAATGTGGGACGGTATTCAAAGCTTGAAGGATAAAAGAATTCTTCTTTGGTGTGAGCAGGGTATTGGAGATACGATCAATTGGTCTTTATTCCTTCCACTAGTAAACTCAAAAATAAAAAAATTTGCATTTGAGTGTCATGAAAAATTAGTTCCCTTGTTACAACGGTCATTTCCAAATGTAGAAATTAAGTCCGAAGATAGAAGTCTTGATATCAATAGAGACGATTTTGATTATCACTTGCCAATGGGAAGTCTTTATAGGCATTTTCTTTCAGAAATTACACAAAATACTAAACCTAAAGCCTACCTCGTTCCAGATCCAGACCGTGTTAACTATTGGAGAGAACGTCTTAACTCATTGGGGAAAGGTCCTTATGTTGGTATTGCCTGGAAAAGCTCTAATATGTCACCAAATCGTCTGCTCAACTATGCTCCTATATCAGAGTGGTCACCAATACTCAAAATCCCTGATGTAACGTTTATAAATCTACAATATAAGGATTTTGCGGATGATTTAGCTAAAGTTAAAGATGAACTTGGGGTAACAGTCCATAACTTTGATGAATTAGATCATTATAATGACTTAGATGATGTTGTAGCGTTGTGTGCAGCACTTGATATGGTCATAACAACTAAAATGACTGTAGTTTATATGTCAGCAGGAGTTGGAACACCAACTAAGCTTGCTAACTGGAAACAAAGTTATTGGAATAATCTTTTATCAAATCCCCAAAGTAATTCTGTAGATATATTTGAAAGAAATACATGGGAGTCATGGGACAATGTATTTAACTCAATTACAGAAGATATTTTTAAACTCAAAAATAAGGCCCTTAACCGAAAGGACAGGATATAAAAATGAAACAACGTATAAATGTTTTTTTGCCAATGCGAGCAGGAAGTGAAAGAGTTCCAAATAAAAATACAAAAACTTTTTCTGGCATCAAAGGTGGTCTTTGTAAAATCAAACTTGAACAACTAATAAAATGTAATCTTATAGACTCAATTTTAGTTTCTACTAATGATCCAGAGGTTGTAAAAATTGCCAATACATTTAACTCAAAGAAAATTAGAGTTATAATAAGACCTGATGAATTAGCGTCTTCTAGCTCCTCCACTGACGATCTAATAAAATATGTGCCTGAAGTTATGCCAGATGGGCATATATTATGGACACATGTTACTTCTCCATTTATTAGCTCAGAGGTCTATGATCAAATTATAGAAAAATATCTAGAAAAACTTGAAGATTTTGATTCTTTGATGACTGTAACTAAACTTCAAAAATTTATTTGGAAAGATAGTGGTCCAGTAAATTATAATCGTAATTTAGAAAAATGGCCAAAAACTCAGACAATTGAACCATTATGGGAAGTTAATAGTGGTGTTTTTTTAACTAAAAAAAATATTTATCAAACTAATAATAATCGGATTGGAGATAAACCATATTTATTTGAATTGAGTGATGATATCGCTTTCGACATTGATTGGTTACCAGACTACAAAATAGCCGAAGCACTTTATTTCTCAACGCATGGAATGGCTGAATTATCTTATAATTATGACAAAGGTCATTTAAAAAATAATTATCCTAGGCAACCTAAACAAAAAGAGACAGTGATAAATTGATTATTTATCTGGTTTTATATATTTGTTATTTTTTAAATAATCAAAAACTATTTAAGTAGTAAATATTATTTATAGATCTTAGATGATCAAGTGGCTTTAAACTTAATAATCTGTATATGATTTCTCTTCAGTAAGTTCTGATCCAAAAGTTTCATTAATATTTCTTTTGATACGAGAGCGATCATCATTAGTAAAATATACACTTCGAGCAAGTTTGATAAAATCCTTATCAAAAGTTTTATTTCTTTCTTTATCACGGATCAAATCTTCGATATCCCACAATTTCTGATTAACTTTTTTAAGATCCGATAAAAGTTTTTTGGCATTTATATTTTTTGAAAAATTTGTGTTAAAAATTGTACTTAATTGATCATATTCCGTTTTAACATTCTTCAAAGCGCTTTTTGTTTTGATGTTTTTTAATTTAATCTGAAGGATTGTTCTTTTATCAAATAACTCTCCCCAAGAGATCGGTATATTTGGTGTCTTCATTGAATTTCCTTTTCTTTTATTAATGATTGTAAGTCCACTTCAATTTTATCAAAAACGTGTGTCCAATTATCTATTTGTTTTTGCCTATATAAGGTTAAGTTTGGATACCACGGACTATCCTTTCTCTCCAACATCCAACGCCAGTCAGGAATTTTTTTAAGAACAACCCAAGTTGTACAGCCTAAAGCTCCAGCTAAATGTGCTATTGCAGTATCAGAGGTAACAATTAGATCACAATTCATCATAACGGCAGCACTATCAACAAATGCATTTTCACCAGTGTCAAAATTATTATCTAGTATTGTCAAATCAAAATTGATTCCTTTTATTTGCATCTCTCCTTCACCTTTGTGAAGACTAATAAGCTCTACATTTGGTATTTTTGATATACCTTCGAATAAGGATAAAGGGAAAGATCTGCCATAATCTATTTTATTCTTACTGCCCTGCCAACAAATTCCAACTTTAAAAGTACTCTTTGTCAAACATTTAGCCCATGACAATATATTATTATCATTTGCAAACAAATAAGGTATTTTTACAGGTATTGTATCTAAATTTGTATTAAATAAAAAAGGAAGGCTCATAATTGGTGTTTCAAAGTCAATTTGATCATTGTCTGGAAAACTGTCTACAAGAATAATTTCATTATCTATAGTGCTCAAAAGAGCATGCATTTTCTTTTTTACTTTAAAAGCTACCTCAGCACCTTTTTGCTTCAACATTGGTAAGTATCTACAAAACTGGATAACGTCACCAAGGCCTTGTTCTTCATAAACTAAAAATTTTTTTCCTGATAAAGGCTTAACTCCATCCCAAATTAAATTTTTTCTTGGTGCTCTTACAGGAGAGCTTTTCTGTTTTTGTCTCCATTCATACAATTCAAGCCCTTTTTTAAGGTCTCCATATAAATTGTGAATAAAAGATGTGTTACAACATGCGTCAGCATAATCAGATTTTAGTGAAATTGCTTTATTATAAGTTTCTAGAGCCTGGTCTAATCTTCCTTGTTCTTTTAAAGTATTTCCTAGATTGTTATAAGCTTCAGCACGAGAAGGTTTAAGTAAGATAGATTTTTTAAAAGCTTCTATAGCTTCATCTAATTTTCCTTGATTTTTTAGAGCCACACCCATATTATCATATGCCTCAGCATGATCAGGCTTAAGTGAAATAGATTTCCTGTAAGCCAATATAGCCTCATCAAACTTACCTTGATTTTTTAGAGCCACACCCATATTGCTGTAGACTTCTGCATTATCTGGTTTAAGTGAGATCGATATCCTATAAGCCTCTATAGCTTCATCTAACTTATCTAAGTAATACAATGCATAACCCTTATTATAATAAGCATCAGCGTAGTCAGGTTTTAGTGAAATAGAGTTATCGAAAGCATGTAAAGCTTCTTCAAGTATTCCTATCTGAGCCCTTGATGCTCCTAGCATATTCCAAACAATATACGCACCTGGATATTGTGCTGTTAAAGTTTCAGCTTTTTGTATCACAGCTTCCATTTGTCCTTGGTTATATAAGTTGACTATTTTACTAAATGCTTCCTGAGGTGGATTTTGTATAATATTATTTTGAATAGGTTTGTTTAATGCACCTATCTCTTTCTGTGTTCTTATGTTGTTAGAAAAATTCTGTAAAATTGTTTCGTATAGCTTTTGGGCTTCAGCTAAGTCACCCTTATTTACATAAGATTTTGCTTTCATAAGTGACTGTTCTACTGATAAATTAGCCGACATGCTTCGTTCCTTCTATGTCTTTAATTGTTTATTTGTTTAAATATATCTTTTTCAATTAATCTGAATACATTGTCCCATGTCTCCCATGTGTTTCTCGTGTATATATCAATCAATGGACCAACTGGATTGTTCAATATTGTATTCCAATAACTTTGTTTCCAATTTGCAAGCTTAGTTGGTGTTCCAACAGCCCCCGAGATTAACGGCGCTGTACCATGGTTAGACACAAGCATATCAAGTGCTGCACATAATGCGGTCGTATCATCAACATTATTAAATTGGTCTAATTCATCAAAGTTATGGACTGTTACCCCAAGTTCATCTTTGACTTTAGCTAAATCGTCTTCAAAATCCTTATATTGTAGATTTATAAACGTTACATCAGGGATTTTGAGTATTGGTGACCACTCTGATATAGGAGCATAGTTGAGCAGACGATTTGGTGACATATTAGAGCTTTTCCAGGCAATACCAACATAAGGACCTTTCCCCAATGAGTTAAGACGTTCTCTCCAATAGTTAACACGGTCTGGATCTGGAACAAGGTAGGCTTTAGGTTTAGTATTTTGTGTAATTTCTGAAAGAAAATGCCTATAAAGACTTCCCATTGGCAAGTGATAATCAAAATCGTCTCTATTGATATCAAGACTTCTATCTTCGGACTTAATTTCTACATTTGGAAATGACCGTTGCAACAAGGGAACTAATTTATCCTGACACTCCAAAATACAATGCTTAGCCTGAGAAACTAAAAGGGATAGGCAAGAAGACCAGTTTAACGTGTCTCCAATACCCTGCTCACTCCAAAGAAGAATTCTTTTATCCTTCAAACTCTGCGATCCATCCCACATCGGTTGGATAAAATTTCTCATTTTATAGAGTTGAGAGATTTTCCAGCGCCATTGAATTTCGTCAAGACCTTCTTTTAGTCTTCCACTATGAAGAAGTGTAAAACCTAAGTTATAATGAGCTTCAGCATAATCAGGCTTGAGTGAGAGTGTCTTATTGTAGGCTTGTATTGCCTCCTGAAACTTATCTTGATTGTGCAAAGCAAGGCCCAAATTAATATTAGCCTCAGCATAGTCAGGCTTTAATGAAATAGACTGTTTATATGATTCTATAGCCTCCTCATACTTTCCAAAATCATAGAGAGTACTACCCTTATTGTAATACGCTTCAGCAAAATCAGGCTTAAGTGAAATAGATTTGTTATAAGTTTCTATAGCCTCATTTAATTTATTTTTAGATTGAAGAGTTAATCCTATATTGTTGTAAGCTTCAGCGTAATCAGGCTTAAGTAAGACAGATTTGTTTAAAGCTTCCATTGCCTCGTCGAATTTACCTAATTCCTGTAAAAGAGCTCCCTTGTTATTATAGGCCTCAGCATAATCATTTTTTAGTAAGATTGATTTATCGTAAACTTTTATAGCTTCATCACACTTACCTTGAGATTGAAAAACAACTCCTAAGTTATTGTAAGCTTCAGCATAATTGGGCTTAAGTGAAATAGATTTCCTATAAGCCTCTATAGCTTCATCTAACTTACCTTGAGCTTTTAAGGCCACTCCCATGTTGTAATAAGTACCAGCATCATTAGGCTTAAGTGAGATAGACTTTTTATAAGCCTCTAAAGCCTCATCTAACTTATGTAGGTTTTTTAATACAACACCCATATTACTGTAAACTTCTGCAAAATCAGGCTTAAGTGAAATAGATGTCTTATAAGCCTCTACAGCTTCATCAAGCATTCCTATCTGAGCCCTTGATGCACCCAGAATATTCCAAACAACATACGCACCTGGATATTGGACTGTTAGAGCCTCAGCTTGCTCAATCACAGCTTCTATTTGTCCTTGGTTATATAAATTAACTAGTTGATTTACAGATTCCTGAGGTGGATTTTGTATAACATTATTTTGTTTATACTTATTTAAAGAAGCTAACCCTTGCTGCGCTCTTATATTATTCGAAAAATTCTTTAAGATTGTTTCGTATAGCTTTTGAGCTTCAGCTAAATCACCCTTCTTTGAATATGACTTGGCTTTCATAAGTGACTGTTCTACTGATAAATTAGCCGACATTACTCATTCCTTTTTATATGCATATAACTCATATAGAGTGCAATAGTTGTGCCACGCATTAACATGTAGAAGAGATTAAAAATGTTTAAATATGTGGTAATATAATTTTTTTAAAAATCACACCCTGCATCATGTCCTATCTTTTAAAGTTAATGCTTTCAATTTGTTAAATTTATTTTCTAAAATATTTAAGAATAAATTTAGGTTTTAACTTAAACTAACTACAAAACCTTACAAAAAAGCCACCTTGATACGCTGGGAGACATATCTAAGATGGCTTTTGTCTATAAATCTCCAAATTATCCTTGGAGAAGTGTTAGTAAGTTTTGTTTAGAAGCATTAGCTTGGGCAAGCATTGATGTGGCAGCTTTTGTTAATATTTGAGCTTTTGTCATATTAGTTGTCTCCGCAGCAAAATCAGCGTCCTCAATTCTTGATTGAGAAGCTTTTGTATTTATCTTCAATGTAGTCAAATTATTTATTTTAGCACCTATTCTGTTTTCAACAGCACCAAAAGAGGCTCTAAAACCTGATACTTTATCTATAGCAGCATCAATATTAGCTAGTGAAGAGGTTGCGCCATTAAGTGTAGACACATTTACGCCACCTGATCCAGCCGTACCCATCTCACTTTGAGCTTCAAAACCAAGTTTTGCAAGCCCTGCATTATTAAGGTCTCCATCTTCTAACTTTATAAAGCCCCCATCTGTTGCTTCAAGCTCAATATTACCAAAAGCTGTTATATTGGCTGCAACAGTAAGTGTTGTATTATCAGCATCACTAGCAGATGAAACAAAATCTACAGGAGAAGTAAGGTCAATTGTTATATTACCTCCAGCAGAGTCAAATAATTGCATCAATCCTGCTGGTGATGCAGAAGCAATTACTCCAACATTAGCTGTGTTAATCGCAGACGCAACTTGTAGTACCGAGCTCAGAGACGAAACTGCTATGGCGTTTCCATTTACTTTAAATGATGTATCAGTTGGCGATTTGGAAAAATCCAAGCCTAGAAACATCGTTGTAGATGCTGTCGCAGTTACTCCACTTTTAGCAGATATTTCATTGATGGCAGCAGCTTTAGCTTGAGCTGTATCAAGTATAGTAGCACCAACTAATACATCATTGATTTTAATCTGGTCAGTTCTTGAAAGAATATCAGTAGTAACTGCAATACCTTTTGTATGCCCCTCTCCATTAGTTTCGTTGAGACCATAACTACCTAAACTGGTTGGAGTTGCTGTAGCTGCTTGAACATATCCATTAGCAAGGTTACCCAACTCAATTTTTACATCAGATCCATCAACATTAGATAATGAATAAAATCCTTCATAAGTATCAGCTGTAAGACCAACACTACCAGGAGCATTTCCAGCAACAATAATCTGACCTCCATCATTGTTTGAAAGTATCAACGAGTTATTATTACCTAATGTTGCAACAACCCCAGCAACGCTTTCATTAATTTCATCAACTACCTCCTGCATCGTACCTTTAACGCCTATTGTAACTCCTCCAACAGAGAAAGAGTTAGTCATTGTAAAGCTACTACCCATTTCAGCTCCCAAAACTTTGTTGAAAGCTGTTGCAACTGCGCCATGATTTAATGTGTTAGTATTTATAGCATTTGCTAACAATTCAGCTGCGTTTGATGTACCAACAAGTGTGGCAGATTGAGTGCCAACATGGTTCTTACCATTAATTTTAATTGCGTCAACTGCAATTCCACTAACATCAACTAGTTCAATTCTTGAACTTGTGAATAGTTTAGTTCCCATACTAGCTGTCAAACCTAGATCCGAAGTTTTTGAGCTTTCCAAAACAACGTTTAATTGATCGACAGCATCTACACCTAATTGGAAATTTAGACTAGAATTAGTTCCATCTAGTAATTTAACACCATTAAAATTAGTGGTTAAAGCAATGTCATTTATTTCATTAGTTAATGCTGTGACTTCTTCTTGTATAGCTATTCTATCTAATGAACTCAAAGTGCTGTTACCCGCTTGCACTGCCAGTTCACGCACTCTTTGTAAGATGTTTTCCATCTCACCAAGTGCACCTTCAGCAGTTTGTGTCATTGAAATTGCATCATGACCATTTCTTATTGCGACAGCTAAACTTCTTACTTTAGCTTCCATTTTTGAAGCTATTGCAGATCCAGCAGCATCGTCTGCGGCATGATTTATTCTTAATCCAGTTGATAATCTTTCGATAGCTTGTTCAGATTTAGAAAGTTGATCTGACATACTTTTTTGGGCCGTTAAAGCCGCAATATTAGTGTAAACACTTACCATTTTTTTCACTCCCAGTTAAAAAAAATAAATAATCTAGTATTAATAACGACGTATTTAAAAAATGTTTAATAAAAAAATAGAAAAAGCCACCTAGATAAGCTGGGACTTATCTTGGGTGGCCTTTTACTCTTAGATCTCCAATTATCCTTGAAGAAGAGCTAATAAGTTTTGTTTAGATGCGTTTGCCTGAGCTAACATGGATGTAGCGGCTTGTGATAATATCTGAGCCTTTGTCATGTTAGTTGTTTCAGCAGCAAAGTCTGCATCCTCAATTCTTGATTGAGCAGCTTGAGTATTAACTTTCAATGTTGTTAAGTTATTGATCTTTGCATCAATCCTGTTTTCAACAGCACCAAAGGACGCTCTGAAGCCTGACAGTTTATCCATTGCAGAGTCAATACTAGTCAATGCTGCAACAGCTCCGTCCATAGTTGAGAGGTTTACGCCGCCTGTGCCAGCACTTTCCATTCCACTCTGACCTATTAAACCAAGTTTTGCTAAACCTGAACCATCAGTGGTACCATCTGTTAACTTGATAACACCACCATCTTCAGATGTTAAGGTTATATTACCACGTATTGTAAGATGAGCACCTGAAACTGCAGGTGTATATGACTTATTATCACCGTCAGTAACTGCTGTAATAAAACCAGCAACAGTAATAGGACTGAATTTTATGTCACCTCCATTTTCATTTGTTAGCCTCAGTAAACCTTCACTTGTAGCGCTAGCAACAACTCCGAATGGACCTTTAGTCTGGTCATTAATTTCTGTAACAACATCAGAAACTGAGTCTTTACCATCAAGTAATACAAGTACTCCATTAATTTTAAGTGTACCGTCTGAAGCAGCTATATTAAAGTCGAGTTCTAAATCTACAATTGTAGAAGCCTTTGCAGTTACTCCACTTTGATCTGATATCGCGTTAATAGCACTGGCCTTAGCTTGAGCAGTGTCAACTTTTGTAGCACCAACTTGAACGCCATTAATTTGGATGTCATCGGTAAGGGCTAATACATCTGTACTTACAACTAAACCCTTTGTTTTACCTTCACTGACTTCATTAAGACCAAATAAGCCCATATGAGTACCAGTTGCATCAGTTTCCTGAACATATCCATTGGCTAAGTTACCAAGTTCAATTTTTACAGCTGACCCATCTATATTTTCCAATGAATACATACCTTCATAGGTATCTGCTGTAATACCAACTTGGTGAGAATCACCACCCACTATTATCTGATTACCACTAGTGTTAGATAAAATAAGTTGATTATTTTCACCTTTACTTGCTGTAATGTCTGCAACTTCTAAGTTTATTGCAGTTATAACGTCATCAAGGCTTGATTGAATAGCTATTGTTTCTGCTGTACCACCACTTGTAATAGAGAAAGTTGATGTCATGTTAAAATTACTTCCAACAGCTCCGCCTTCTACTCTGTTAAAAGCAGTAGCAACAGCGCCGTGAGTAGCAGTATTCTCATTGATTGTCGAAGCTATAACTGCGGCACCAGTTAGTGTACCAACAGTAGTGCCCGTAACGGCAGCCGCTAAGAAGTCTTTACCATTAATTTTAATAGCGTCTGTATCCACATTTTGAACTGTACCAAGTACCACTCTACCACTAGTATATACATTTGCTCCCAATTTACCAGACAAACCCAAATCTGAAGCACCAGCAGATTCAAGATCAACTGATAAAGAATCAGAAGCATTGACACCTACTTGAAAATTTACACTTGAAGATGAGCCGTCAAGAAGATTTACACCATTAAAGTTAGTACTACTTGCAATGGAATTTATTTCATCAGTTAATGCATCAACTTCTTGTTGAATAGCAGATCTATCAGTTTCACTTAATGTATTATTACCAGCCTGAACTGCTAATTCACGAACTCTTTGTAAGATATTTTCCATCTCACCAAGTGCTCCTTCAGCAGTTTGTGTCATTGAAATCGCGTCATGACCATTTCTTATTGCAACTCCTAAGCTTCTTACTTGAGACTCCATTTTAGAGGCTATTGCAGAACCAGCAGCATCGTCTGCAGCATGATTTATTCTTAATCCAGTTGACAATCTCTCAATAGCTTGTTCAGATTTTGAAATTTGATCTGACATGCTTTTCTGAGCAGAAAGGGCACTAATGTTTGTATTTATACTCGCCATTTTATTTTACTCCAGTTTAAAATTTATTTATCTGTGAGTATTTACGACAGCTATGAAAAAAGTTTAGTGATCATAATATATTTGGCAAAGTTTTATCTTGTTTTCAACTTAGTTTATAACGTAAGCAAAATTCCTATTATCTTACTAAGATAAAGGATAGAGCTAAAAAATCAGATATTTTATAAAATTTCATTCTTAAATATCAAAAACGAAAACATTAATTCAACTTGTATTTTTTTAATTAAATACTAAGTCTAAATCAGTACATATTTTATGAGTGAAATATATAAATTTTTCAGTAACATATTCATCGTTAAGATTATATTTGTATCAATTAAATAATTTATTAATCATTATTATTCATAGATTTAAAAAGATTGGTAAGATATTCACCAGTTGATTTCAAACTAGTAACTGCAGATTCCATTGCACTAAATTGTTGAATATATCTTGATCTAGTAGATTCAAATTTAGTGTCTAAATCAGCTAATAAATTATTTTCTTTAGTAAGTTCGCTACTTAAGGTTGAAATTCTATTAGTAACAGAACCAGATGCAGTACTGTTTAACGATGTTGTAATATAAGATGTCAGCCTATCTAATAAGCTTTGTCCATAATAAACTGACCCAGTTGCACCTAACCCAGAATATTTAACTTTCATTCCAGCAGCATTTCCTGAAGCAATAGTAAACGTATTATTAGTAATATCAGCTATCATTGAAACCCCGTCTAAAGTCGCTGAACCGGTAACTCCAGTTGTTGTTATTCCTGCACCTGTTGTCCCTACTGTTATTGAGCCTGTTGTGTTACTGGAAGGTGTAACTGAAGTTACAGTTTTAAATGTTTTAGAGCCAATTACCGTTGCATTGGCTGTTGGACCAGTGATCACCTCAGTTTGAGCATTTCCGGATAAGTCTGTTCCTACAACTGTATATGTATAACCACTCTCATTTCCACTGCCACTTGTAATTGACAATCTTTTACCAGCATTATCAGTAAAAGAACCAGAACTTATAGAAGCACCATTTAAAGTTAAGGCTGATGAAGCAGTTCCTGATTGCGAAGTTGATATTGCGTCAGGATCTGCCGTTCCAGACATTTTTAAAAAGCTATCTAAGTTACTACCTATAGCATTTAAAACTACAGATGTAGTAGATCCAGTTGAACCAGAAGAAATTGAATAACTTCCATTAGAATGTGTTACTAAAACAGTTTTACCAGCACTTGTTAGAGTGCTATCAGCATTCACTGCGGTCTGAATAGCTGTAGCAAGAGCTGCTTCTGAGGAATACTCAGCTGAAGGAATAGTTATTGTTCCAGAAGCTGTTCCATCCACTGTCAAGTTAATGGTATTGTTTGAACTTGTAACTCCTGGTGTTGTGTCACTACTTACCAAACCAGTGAACGCCCCAGAAACGTATGCTGTCATTGCATAAGCATAAGTACCTGCAGTTGGGTTGGAATTTGACCCTCCTGAAACAGATAATAAGCTTGATCCAGATGAATACATAGAGTTAAAAACGGCATCTAGAGAAGAAGGATTATTCACTAATGTGTTTTCTAATACTGTTGTATTAAGGCTTAAAAGACCTGATCTTTCTGTTCTTACACCTAAATTAGATAAATAAACACTTGAGGAACCAAATCCTGGCAAAGCAGATGTTGTTAATGAATCAATTTGTTTTTTTAAACTTTTTATAACTGTGTCGTCTGCTAATTCACCTTTATCATTTGTTGAATCTCCTCTAAATGTTTTAGCATTTAAGACTTCCTTAAGATTATTTATAGCTGTTACTAAACTTTGTAAATTTGAAGTAGCTTCCGCTGTATTAACAGATGCTGTCAAATTTGCAGTTGTACTTGTGGTTGCAGTTAAATTAACAGTATACCCCTCAAAAAGATCTGTAATTTCATTTGAAGAACGAGTTAACGTCATTCCATCAACAACTATTGTAGCGTCAACACCAGCAATTTTTTGTTTAGAAGAATTAGTTGAGGAATTATCAATACTTGACAAACCAGAGCCTGATGGATTTTCTGTAGCGGTAATGCGCAACGCATTTTCTTTTCCTTCATTAGACTTCAAGACTAAATTGTAAGTGTCGTCCCCTGATCCAATTATGCTAGCTGTAACTCCATAATTTAATGCATTTATTTTATCTCTTAGTGAAGCTAGAGTATCTGTACTAGCAACAGTCAAATTAGTTGAAGCAGTAGTAGCATTCGCCACAAAACTCCCGCTTGACCAATCCCCTCTTTCTAAAACTAATGATCCTGCACCGACAACATCTGTCGTAGCCGAATAGCCCGAAAATGCTAAAGTTTGTCCAGTTGCAAGTGCCGAAATTGTCATAGCTGAATTAAGTGTTTTCGCAGTAGACGGGTCTGTAATAGTTGCATTTACCGCAGTACTATTTGATGAAACTGCAAGAGATGTTTTTCCAACTAAAGTACTTAAAGAGGATGAAAGCACAGATAAAGCGCTTTTCACTTCACCAATAGCAGAAATAGAAGTTGTTTTATCATCAATTTTAGTTTGAATAGAGCTTGTTTGTGGTGTTTTTTCAGCCTCAACTAAACTGTCAACAATCTGTGTAATATTTAATCCACTTCCAGATTGATTTATAGCACTTAAATAATCTACAGCCATTTAAAAACCTAAATAATTGATATAAACTTATAACGACATATTTAATGCAATCTTTATGCCTTAATAAATTAAAAAGTATTGAAAATTGGACAAATCATTAATTTTCAATGACATTTAATAGAATTTATGTAGTATTTTTAATGGAGCTAAAAATGCTTAAAAAAACCAATATTAAAGTAATCTTAGATAGTTTTGTATTATTGCTGATTGCAGCTGCAGTAGGAACGATTGTTTCATTTGTTGCTCAATTATTCATGATAAGTGCAAAAAATATTTATCAATTTTTATTTTATAATGATGACTTTATTTTAAACTTAGACATAGGTGGTGTTTCATTAAATATGATACCACTGCTTATATGCGTCCCATGCTCAATTATAGTTGGGCTATTAATGTACTGCTTAAAATTACCCAGATGGTTTGGGCCTGCAGACACAATTTATGCGGCTCACCATAGAGCAGGAACCCTTGATTTAAAAGGAGGGTTTGGCTCTACGTTAGCATCGTTCATATCTATTAGTGGCGGTGCATCAGTTGGAATATACGGTCCTTTAGTGCATTTTGGGGCGACCGTGTCTTCATTTATTAGAAAGCAATCTTTTATTCCTAAAATACCACATGATATTATCATTGGAAGCGGTGTAGCTGCTGCAATTTCAGCTGGTTTTGGCGCGCCAATAGCAGGAATAATATTTGCCCATGAAACAGTTTTAAGGCATTTTTCAATGAAGGCTGTTGCGGCTTTAGCAATTTCATCTATGGCAGCAAATTTTTTTGCAAATGAAATAGGAATAGTCAGCCCACCTCTCCTGTTATCTGCAATAACATTTGAAATGAGTGAAATATTAACGAGTTTAGCTCTTATAGGTCCTTTAGCAGCCATAATAGCTATATGCTTTATGAAATTAATCATTTTTTTAGGAACTATTCCGTCAAAAATAAAGTTGCAACCTTGGCAAGCGCCATTAATTGCTGGATTTGCCTGCGGAATATGTGGAATGATTTTTAGTGAAATTTTAGGTTTAGGAACTGAAACGCTAATGTCAGTTATTACAAGTGAACAAAATATAAAATACCTTTTTGCACTTTTAGTAGGTAAATTAATATTAACTAGTGTATGCATCGGATTTGGTTTTTTTGGAGGTACATTTTCACCAGCACTTTTCTTAGGTGGTGTTTTAGGTGCATTAATTTTTCAGTTGCCTATTACGTCAACAAATCCTGATTTACTTTCAGTGCTTGCTGTTTCTGGAATGGCTGCTGTTTCTAGCTCAGTTATTGGAGCTCCAATAACAGCCATAATATTAGTACTCGAACTTACAAGTTCGTATGAATATGCAATTGCTGCAACATTTCCAATTGTGATTTGTTCATTCATAACAAGTAGAACTTTTGGCAATAGTTTGTTTGATAAACAACTTATTTCGAGAGGAGTTGCAATCACAAATGGTAGAGAACAAATACTATTGAATGAAGTTTTAATTAATGACTATGTAGACAAAAGATATACTAAACTTGATGGCAAAACCTCAATAGATAATGCAATTAAAATATTAACAAAAGCAAACACGACCGAAGGTTACATAGTTTCAAAAGACGATAAATACATTGGGAAGATTAGCTTAATTAATTTAATTAATAAAAAAAAACCAGGTATAATCAATTATGTTGAAACAAAAGAATTAGTGATTGATCCAAGTTCTAATTTGATGTTCGTAATTAAAAAACTATCTAGTTTTGTAGGCGAGAGTATTCCTATTGTGAATAAAAAAACTGGAAAAATGAATGGAATTATATCAGAAAACGATGTTTTAAAAGCATATTTAGAAATTTCTAACGAAATCAATCAAATAGAAAAGCATTAATTCTTTGAGAAATAATTAAACATAAATTTAGTCATACCGTACTAATTAATAGAATTAATTATATTTTTGCTGAGGATTAGCCAATGAATTATAATGCGTCAATGAAACACTATATCACTGATGATATTGCTGGAAAAACATCAAATCTTAACCCTCATAAAATTATAGAAGAAGTATTAAAAGACCTTAAAAAGAATATGGAAACTTTGGCTTATTCTTTAGATAATGAACCAGTTATTTCGTCTATCAAGTCAAATAGTTTTTCCAAATCATTGACAGCTATTTATATTCTACAGTCTAGCTTAGACTTTGAAGCAGGTGAAGAAATTGCTACGAACCTGTTTAATATATATGAATTTTGTAAAACCGGCATTATTAAAGGTTTCACACAACGAAAATCAAAATTAGTGTACGACGCAATTCCCCCAATTGATGAAATTTTAGATGGTTGGAAACAAATTAAACGATAATACTATTGATTTTTAAAAAAAAAAGTATAATTAAAAAATATGTATGTTTAATATTATATAATAAATTATATTCTTATTTTAAATCAATAGGTGATAAATTGTCTAAGTATTGTCCAGAGTGGATTTTCAGTAGTTTAGCGGCACAAACAAGTAAAGAATTTTTATCATCGAATAATTCCATTGCCGCTATATCTAGAAAATATTCTCAAGAAATTAACGATAAATATAATGAAGTTAAACCTGAAGAGTTAATTGCCTTAGCTGAAAATATACTTCAATTTTTATCTGAGATTGAAGCTGGTGAAGAAGCTGTTAACTACATTAATGACTATTTACATTATAGAGTTATATTTGAAAGTAATGGTAGCGAAAGAAAATTGTCAGGTATGTTCTCATCTGCTTTCGACGGCTTGAAGGTAAAGGATTATAATTTTGACAAATGTTTCAAAATATTTAAAGCAACTGTGTTCAGTATCAGAAATGAAGCTTTACCCAAAGCAGAGCCAGGTTGGTTAATAACAGATGTAGAAGATATTAATTGGGTGGGCGAAGCTATAAATAAAGAAACAGATTTATTCTAACCAAATTTTATCTCAAATAATCAAATAAATTTAGCTGTGAAATTTTTACAAAAGATTGCTGACTAGCCTGCATTGACGTTAGCATACTTTGCAGATTGGTCACTAAAGCTGCTAAATCAGCTTCTTTTAAATCACTTACATTTTTTTCAACCGCTAACCTTCTATTGGCTAATAAATCTGTTTGTCTTTCTAAAGAACTTGTGCGAGCACCAATTTCACCTCTGTTATTTGCCAAATGAATTTGAGTTGAGACAACTTTATCTAGTTGGCTGGATGGCAACTGATTATTATCATATAATTTTTGCATTTTTCCAATGTTATTACCCGCTCCATCTTTTGGTTGTACATTAAAAAATGAAGTTGGTTCTTTTTGGGCAGAATTTATACCATAAACAGACAAATTTTTAATTGTTATAGGTCCATTTGTTGTATCGGTAAGCGTTATTGTTTTACCATCTTCATTGATAGATGCAGTTATGCCGGCACTACTTAAATTAATCTGCTTTGCAAATTCAGATGGGTCTTCGCCAGTACTTTCAACCGTTATAGTTTTAGTTCCTAAATTTCCTGTTATATCAAATGACCATGTACCAGGATTGTTATTTTGAAAAGTAAGTTCAGCCTTTCCTGATGCTTTAACTGTCTCAACTCCACCTGAGGCAGATCTAATTGAATGAGCAATATCCTCAATCATAGTAAATAAAGATATTTTATTACCATCACTATTATTAACAGACTGGAACAGTGAACCGCCATCAAGAGTGGTTTCCATCATTCGAGATTCCGAAATTGATAAAGATGATATTCCTCTATCACCATTATAAATAATTTTTCCACTTAGATCTTCTGTAAATGGCTGTATTTTTGTTTTGTAACCACTAAAAAGAAAGCTACCGTTTGAATCTTGTGCATTACCAGCATTCATTATTTCTTTTTTCATCTCATCAACTTCTAAAGCAATAGCTTCTCTATCTGATGCTCCTAAAGTGTCGCTGGATGCTTGGATTATTAGTTCTTGAGCTCTTATCATTATACTTGATATGTTCTCTAAATTTTTATCTAAGAGTGTCAATCTGTCTGAAGCAGAGCCAACATTCCTTTCATATTGTTCTATTTGTTTTTGGACAACACTTAACCCCGAAAGTTCTACAGATCCAACTGGATCGTCCGACGCACGTAGAATGTTCTCACCTGAAGCAATCTTATTTTGTAAATCTTGAAGTTCTTCAGTTGAAGAAGAAAATTGTTTTAATTGCTGTTGATTAAATAGTTTTGAACTTATTTGCATTTAACAACTCACTTAAATTTTTATACAACCTCAATAAGAGACTGAAATAGTTCTTTAGCTGTTTGCAATATACGTGCCGAAGCTTGATATGCTTGCTGAAACTCTAATAAATGCGCTGCTTCTTCGTCTAAATTAACACCTGCAAACTCACTTTGACTAGCCTCTGCAGCGTCCAAAGTACTAGAGGCTGAATTTAAAGATAGTTTGTTTGCTTGAACGTTTGAGCCAACCTTCGCCACTGTTGTATTAAAGATTTCTTGAAAATTACCTTTATTTGTTTCCGATGGATCAGAACGTTGTAGGTTTAAAATATTAATTATATTTCTGTTATCACCGTAACCATCTTTATTACTTGAAAATTCAAAACTATTATTAACTAATGCTTCTTCAGAAAACTGAAATTTTGTGTTATTAACTTCGAAAACTCTATTAACATCTAAAATTCTAGATGCGATTGAGTGCCCTGATTTTTTATCAAATATCTCTACTTTATTTTTGTTTGTAGCATCGACTTTTATAGTCAACTCAGGATTAATGTCGTTATTGAGAGTTTCACTAGCTGTAAACTGATCATACTCAGCACTTATTTTTCTAGCCCCACCACCCATAACAATTGTGATCAAATCTTCTGGAGGTAAATTTGTAAGACTTACTTTTTCTGCAACTGAGTTTTGGATAGAATTATCTGGTATATCAATTTTAATAGGATCTCCAGAAAATGAAGATACCTTTAAACCTTGATTATCTACTACAGCTCTAATGTTTTGAGTTTTAATTCCATAAATATCATTAGCAATTGGATTACCCATAATTTTAAAATCTAATACGTCTATAGTATGACTTATAGATAGTCTACCTACTTTTTGGGTTCCTACTTTTACAGTGGATGCTGATCCGCTTGCTGGTACAATGGAAGTAATTTGTGAGAAAACTTTTTCACCTACAACTCTGGTACCCGCACCTTGAGCAGTCATAACTTCTGTTTGCGTTTTACCAAATTGGTCTAAACCTGTAATAGTATACAATTCTCCAACATCTGAACCTGCAGGTGTTATTGTAACAACTTGAGGATCCATAACAACTTGAGTTGCTTGTGTTCCAATTTTTATAGTGCTTGCAGTATTATTAGCAACAGAAATTGATAAAATTTCGTTAAACGATATGCTACCAGTAGCCGTTGCACCGTTTACACCTGTAATAGTATCAGTTTGATAAACACCAGAAGTGTCATAACCACTGACTACAAAACTATTACTTGTTTCATTTCCATTACAAAAAACTGTGACCTTCCCATTAAGAGATTTAGAATTATTTAAAGCACCATCAAGTATTAAATCACCTGCTATTCCAGATTTGCTTGCAACAAGACTATCATCATCAGTTGTAGAAAGAACCCCACTAGTTACAATAGCTACACCTGCAGACATATTAGAATTATAGATGGAGTCATCATCAGTTAAACCTGATGTTTCATTCCATGAGAGAGTTATGCCACTTGGAGGAGAACCGCTTAGTTCAGAACCAGCACTATTATAAAAGACCGGCACGTTACTACTATTAAATTTTATAGAATAATTAGATTTTATATTATTTTCATTTACTTCAATCGCAATAGCAGGCGTTGACCCAGCAACTGTTGGTTGAACAACTAAGTTTCCTAATATTGTTGTAGTTGCCGATTTTAATCCAAAAGCCTCAGCATTATTAATATTAGTTGTTGTTGGCACCAACTTAAACTGAGCTCCTTCAATTGTGCCCTCAGCAGTAGCAATTAATTCATATCCTGGTGAAGTTCCTATTTCAATATTACCTACAGTATTTGAATTTGGTGTTATTGATACAACAGTTTTGAAAAGACCTGTGGTTGAAACTGTATTACCAGAAATAGGACCAGTTATAGTTTCTGTTTTAGTTAAACCATCTGTATCAGTACCTACTATTGTGAAAGAATTATTACTTTCATTAGCCGTTGATGTAATTGAAATTCTTGTTCCCGAAGTAGATCCAAAACCAGAAACCGTTCCTACGTTAATATTACTTGCAGCTGCATCAGAAGAGATTTGACTAACTGTTTTAAAAAACTTTGTACCATTTACAGTATTGGCATTTACACCTGTAATAGTTTCAGTTTGTGCAACTCCGTCAATATCTGTCCCTGTAATTGTAAATGTAACAGAGGCATTATTAGATGAACTAGATATGCTTACTGTAGACTTTAAATTTGATGATGCTGTACTAGATAGAGCTCCATCAATAGTGAAGTTTCCAGCGCTTCCAAGTGTTTCATTATCAACCAAACCATCACTATCGGCTGTTACTGAATTTAATCCGTTAATAATTAACGGGGTTAATGCTGTTCCACTCTGAGAAATAGCAAGCAAGTTAGAAATTGTTTCAGAAGTTCCATTAAAGCGAGCTTGAATTCTATTTTTTTCTGGACCCTCTACAACGAGATCACCTGATACCATATTTAGTTTATAAATTTGACCTTCAAAACTCAAATCAATAGATTGACCTTCACTTGGGAGTGAATTTAATACAATACCTTTTAATTGCGAAGTAGGCGTTTCTGTCCTTAATGATGAAAGAAGCGCCGTTGATACTTCTATGTCTGTGTCAGCATTTACAGAATTTGCGTCAATTATTGTATCCCAATCTCCATCAGCCGCTTCAGTACCTATTTTAATGTTGCCATTAGAAGTACCAGAAGAGTTTATGGACGTAACTGATTTAAAAATATTTGAAGTAGTGACTACTCCACTATTTGATCCAGAAATAGTTTCCGTTAAGACCTGATTATCTAAACCCAAGCCAGCAATAACAAAACTTGTACCTGTTGTATCCTGCTCACTTTTAATTTTAATTTTAGCGCCCAGATAATCTGATGTGGATAATACGCCATCCATAGTTAATGAACCTGATGAAAAAGAACTCCATTCGACCAAGCTATCGTCATCATTAATAGCATTGTAACCTAAAGTGCCTACTTTAATGTTACCACTTGCGGTAGCTGAAGTAGTAACAGATGTAATAGTTTGAAAAATTGTGGATCCATATACTGTTGTTCCAACAGAACCACCTGTAATATTTTCCGTTATTGTTGTTCCAGATAAATTAGTTCCTGTAACAGTAAAAGTATTTCCTGTTTCACTAGCTGAACAATACACACTTACTACAGCATTTAAATTATTTGCGTCTTTTAATTTTCCATTAAGAGATAACGTTCCAGCTACGCCTGGGTTTGCATCTTGATACAAGCTATCGGCGTCACTTACGTAAAGCGTATAATCTTTTTGATTTATATCTAATCCATATTTAGATAGACCAACTACTGCTTTTTTGCCATCAGGCGAACCAACACTATTATCAAGATCATTAAAAACTTCGGGAGTTATAGTAGCAGATTCTCCTGATTTACTTCTATTTATATTTATATATCCATTTTTAAGAGGGTCTTTAATAGCAGAAGCAATTATACCTGTATCTGTTTGAATAGAAAAATTCTCACTAGATACAAATTTTATTTCACCTTTAATATTAGCTGATGATTTATTTGCATTACTAACATCTATCAATAATTTTGGATTTTTTTGGGAATTTTGATTTGTAAAGTCTTCACCTAATGTTTCTAAATAAAAATCTGAAGGCGCAGTGATGTTTTTAAAATTTATATTATAGCCATCTTGTGATTCAATTATAATTTGTTTGAAGTCACTCGTTAAAACCGCTGTTAAACCAGTTTGTGAGGCATATTCATTAATATTTTTAGCAAGCATAGATAAGTCTGTTGATGCCACACTTGCGTTTATTAAGACTGCTTCTGTGTTTTTACCTTTTAAGTCAAAAGTGACTGCTCCACTTACACCTTCTTCTAATGGACCAAGCATTACTTTAGTGCTCGCAGTAACATTGACGCCTGTACCAGCTAATTCAGACGTAAGTTTGTTAGCTACGTAATAGGCACTTGATCCTACCGGAATATTTGTAGTCTTAGCAATGTTATCTTCATTAGTAAGTTTTAAAGAACTACTAACAGCCTCTGTTCCTATAGTTACTTTTCCTGTGGAATTCCCGTTAATACTTATACTTAGAACTTCTCTAAATACTTTACTTCCTTTTACAGTAGTTATATTCCCTCCAGTAATTGTTTCAGTTTGATAAATACCATCTAAATCATAACCATTAATTGTAAAAGATCTTCCAGTTTCATCTTTTTCGCATGCAATAGTAATATTTGAATTTAACTCTTTAGAGTATTGTTTTTGTCCATCTAATGAAATAGATCCACTTGATACTATTTGTGCAGTAAGGAGGCCATCCATGTCAGTGGCTTGTTCGTTATAACTAATATTTGAACCAAAATTTTTTACAAAATCTCCACTGGCTGTTTTTCTTGATAAATCCATACCTCTATAATCATTATTTAAATAATCATTTCTATATTCAGCAGAGCTCAAAAAACCGTTTTCACTCTTAATTAGTGAAGCTATTTGAGATGCATTTAATGAGGTTCCTGACACATGTCTTCCATCCCTCGTGAAAACTTGAATATTACTACCTACACTTGATGCCGCTGGAATATTAGAAATTGAAGGTGAATAAGAATTCCCTTTTGACAAAATTGATCCACTAGTGATATCTGATAATGAAGAAGCTATAGTTAAATATCCATTGGAACCGGATGCAAATAAACCATAAGTTTTAAAATCATGTTGGCTTTTTCCATCCAACATCAAACCTGAATTCAACAAATTTGCTAATTCTTCAACAGTCTTAATTCCGTCACCTGGGTCTGTAGCAGCTGAGTTGAAATTTATTTCATTATTATTATCTAGTTTTATATTAAATGAAGAGAAACCTTTAATCTCACTGTCTGCAATGGTGAAAGTTGCTGACGATTGATTTCCTATTGAACTCAAGTTAATAGATTTAGTTGTAGATGGAATTGTCGTTACTGGACCATCTTTTAAAAAAGTAGTAGCTACTAAAGGGTTGTTACTAGAAGTAAATGTATCAGTTATTTTGGGAGGAAAATTTATTTTTTGTTCTTCAATTGAGCCAATTATATTTAAGTCAACACTTCCTGTATTAGCTGAATTTTTTGAAATTAGATTTTTGGAGGCTGCTGCAAAATCTTCTGGATTATTTAAATTAAACTTCATAGAGCCTGCTTTAGTTTGAAGAGGAGATATTACAAAACCGTCTCCATCTTGAGGCTGTCCTATAATTTCAATTTTATATCCTTCAAACTGAATTTGATTTCCATAAGCGTAAGAAACTCCTTTAGAATCTCTTACTTCCCAATTATTATTAATTTGTGAGTAATTTACTAAAACTTGTTCTTGACTGATTTTACTTGGATTACTCTCAATTGAATTAAATTCTAAAAAACTTTTATTATCAGAATTTGCTTTTGGTGACATTGAATTTACTGAAAACATTGATTTACCAATGTTTCCATTTAAATCTATTCCAGAAGTTTGAATATTATTAATCTGGTCAGTCATTTGTTGAGCTAAATCACTTATTTCGCTACTTACTGAGTCAACTAAACTATAAAACTGAGAGAGCCCTGATATAATTCCAGATGAAAATATGCCTGTACTTTTAACCCCAGCATTATTTACAATAATTGAAAGATTGTTTTCAGTTGAAGAAGAAGATAATGTTGCCGCTTTACTTCTTTGAAGAATATGTACGCCATTTCCAGAATCTCCTAACCTGATATTTACTTCTCCAGTACTTTCATAATCAACAGTAAAATTTAAAAGTTTAGATAAATCCTTTAGCAATTGATCCCTTGCATCTAATATATCGTTAGATGCTTCTTTGGATCCACTACCTGAAATTAAACCGTTAACTTTTACTAATTGATTTAAATACAGGTTAGCCTCTGTAAGTTTAACGTCTACCTCTTTAATTGAACTAGATTTAAAATCTTTAAGTTGTTTATCATAATTATTAAAAGAAGAAGATAAAGCTCTTCCTGCTTCCAAAGACACAGTCCTTGCTGAAATACTATCAGGACTACTTGCAACATCTTGCAATGAATCAAAAAATCTTCCTATAAAAACACCCAGATCACTGCCTGAAGGTAATAACATATTTTCTAAGTCACTTAATTTTGACACGAAATCATTTAACATTTCATAATCAGATTGTGACGTTCTGGTTTTATCTGATAAATATGAATCAAAAGACCTTCTTATATTTGAAACCCTAACACCAAGACCTGAGCTATCAGAAACGTTTGTTGCTCCCCCAGAAACACCTGCAATTTCTGTAATGTCCGCACTTCTTTTATTATAACCTTCAGTATTGATATTAGCTATATTTTGCCCAGTTACAGACAAAGCTTGCCTGTATGCTTGTACTCCTGTTTTTCCAATTTCAAATAAAGAGGCCATTTACTTAACTTTCTTTGAGTTAAGATGAGGTTGAAATTGTTGAATCAAAGCTTCTGCTATTCCAAAATTATTCTTTTTTGATAAAATTTGAGAATACTCAATATCAAGCATGTTATTAAAAGTATCTTGGGCTTCGGAATTAAATATACCATCAGCTAGCTTACCTTGTCGTGCCTGTTTAAGCATTTGATGGACAAAAATAGCTTCAAATTGATTAGCAACATTTATTAAATCTTGGTCTTTTTTATCTTTTAATTTTGAAGTGTTCTGATCATGCGATGCACTTTCAGCTAAAAAGTTAATTTGATTTATTTTTGATAAAGAATTATCCATGGTTTATAACCTAAATTATAATCATTTGAGCTCTTAGAGCACCCGCTGCTCTTAAGGCTTCTAAAATTGCAACTAAATCTGCGCTAGTTGTTCCAATAGCATTTATGGCATCAACAACATCTGCCAAGGATGTTCCTGCATCAAAAACAAATGCTGAAGCAGTATCAGCACCAGCCTCTACTTTAGAATCCGCCTCAGTTGTGGCAGCAGTTGCGGTTGTAACATTACCTGCATCATCATATAATGTTTGTCCAGGAGTTGTGTTCGTATCTTCACTAACTTTTACTGTTAAGCTTCCATGGCTAACAGCTGCCGGCGTCACTCTTACATCACCACCAATTACAATAGTTCCTGTTCTTGCATTCACAACAACTTTAGCAATTGGAGAAGCGGGCTCAACTTCAATATTCTCGAGCAAACTCATAAAACTTACTTTTTGAGATGGATCTTTAGGAGCTCTTACAGATATTGAGGTATGATCAAGCGCCTTTGCTACATTAGGTCCAAATACTTTGTTAATTTCTTCAGAAACTCTGTTAGCTGTTGTGAAGTCACCTTGATTTAAGTTCATTACAAAGTTTTTCGAATTTATAAATGGAGCTTCCACCATTCTTTCTACTGTCGCTCCATTTGCAATTGTTCCAACTGTAGGAATATTTACTGACATAGAAGAACCATCTGCGCCTTCAACACCAAAGCCACCAACAGCTAAATTACCTTGTGCAATTGCATAAGTTTGACCATTAGCCCCCTTTAAAGGCGTCATCAATAATGTACCGCCCCTTAAGCTTTTAGCTTTTCCCATAGATGACACAGTAATTCCAATTTTTTGCCCAACTTTGATAAAGGGATCTAAGTCAGCAGTAACCATAACAGCAGCAGAATTTTTGCCACTAAGACTTCCGGCATCAACATTCATTCCAAATTGTGATATTGTTGATTGCATACTTTGAAGAGTTAAAGCTAATGATGAATCACCTGTTCCATCAAGTCCTACGACTATACCGTAGCCCATTAATTGATTGGATCTAATACCAGCAAAACTCACCATATCTTTTAATCTATCTGCCATTAATTGGTTTGAAATAAGCGAAAAAATAAATGAAATTAGAAGAATTAATTTTGAAATTTTCATGTTTTTAATATCCTAAAACGGTGAAATTGCTCTAAATAAAGCACTACCCCAACCAGGTTTTGAAGCACTGTCAAGAACTCCAGCACCAACGTACTCAATTTGTGCCTCTGCAATTTTTGCAGATGAAACTGTATTTGTTGTAGATACATCTTGTGGTCTTATTATCCCACTTAATCTTATATATTCAGTACCTTCAGTTATTCTTAATTTCTTTTGACCTTTAATTTCTAGATTACCATTAGGAAATACTCTCACTACAGTCGCAGATAAAGTTCCACTCAAACTATTTGATTGGTTAGTTGCCATAGACCCTGCAAATGAGTTTGTTTTAGAAGCGCTACCACCCAAACCTGCAAAATTTCTCATTATGCCAGTAGGTCCAATTTCTGCTCCAATAGTATCTGTTTTTCCTGATGAATTAGAAACTGCTTTATTAGAAGAAAATGTCTCACTTAAAGTAACGGATAAAATATCACCAACTTTTTTTGCTCTCCTATCTGAAGAAAAAAGACCTGCGGAACTAGCACTATATATTGATCCATTGGATGGCTCATCTCTTGCAAACTCTTCAAAGGAGGGTGTCAAAGGTTTGAACTCTTTATTATTAGTTTCTTCTATATAAGTAGAACAACCATTAATTAAAAATATAAAAAATAACAAAAATAACTTTTTCATTTTAACTCCTGCTATTAAAGGTTTTGACTGATAAATCTAAGCATATCATCAACACCAGAAATAGCCTTTGAGTTAACTTCATAGGCTCTTTGCGTTTCAATCATGTCGACTAACTCTTGTACGACATTAACGTTTGAACTTTCTAAAGCACCTTGGACTAAGCTTCCAAAACCATTTTCAAACGGATTTGCAACAATTGCTGGTCCACTTGCAGGAGTTTCAACTAACATCGACTGCCCTATAGGTTGCAATCCTCTAGAATTTGCAAAATCAGCTAATTGAAATTGACCTACCTCTTCAGCTTCAACTTCACCTGGGTTTTGAACCGTAACTATTCCATCAGCTGAAATATTTATACTTGTTACGCCCTCAGGTATAGCAACCTCAGGCTGAATTACATATCCAGATGCAGTAGTTAAAAGGCCTTCTGCATTCCTTCCAAAAGCACCATTTCTTGTAAAACCAACTCTTCCATCAGGCATAAGAACTTGAAAAAATCCTGAGCCGTCTATTGAAACATCTAGGGCGTTATCAGTCGACACTATGTTACCTTGAGAGAATAACTTGTCTGAGTTTATAATTCTTACTCCGGTACCAACAGAAAAAGCTGAATTTGTTTTTGTATCACCAGATGTTTGAGCACCAGATTCCTTAATTACTTGATATAAAAGAGATTCAAAATTGGCTCTATCTTTTTTAAACCCTGTTGTGTTCACGTTAGCTAAGTTATTAGCAATAACCTGCATTCTAGTATTTTGAGCATTTAATCCGGTTTTAGCAACGTGCATGGCATTAGACATATTAAACTCCTTCTTATAAAGATATAAGAATAATGCAATACATATGCCATTTTTATGAAGATGAAACTTTTAACTAGGCATCCTCATTAAAGATGCCGTGGCTTCGTCAATTTCTTTTGCAGTAGTAACAAATTTTACGTTAATTTCATAAGCTCTTGATTGTTCAATACCAGAGACTAATTCATCGACTGTCTTTACATTAGACCCTTCAAGAAAACCTATTAATAAAGAAGTTTTATTATCAGGCTCTGGAACAGATCCATTAACTGTTCTTACAAAACCATCTTCTGATTTAGCAAGTGGTACTTCGGATCCTGATACAGTAGCTAATTGTCCTATTTTAATTTTTTGGCCAATCGGTGCATTTAATGGTTCAATTTCTATTGTACCATCAGCAGCGATAGAAATTTTTCTATGAGGTGGAATTGTCATAACTTCTAGATCTACATTTAACATGGCTGTTCCTGTTCCATCAGTAAAAAGTCCATCTTCTGCAACCTTGAAATCACCTCTCCTAGACAACGCAATATTACCATTTTCTGGTTTTACAAGAAAATACCCTTCACCATTAAGTGCTACATCTAGTGGCGCATCTGTTGGGTTTTTGGGACCTTGTGAACTATCAAACCCACTGGCGTCTTGAAGAGCCATAACTCTTGGATCTAACCCCTTTGATCTATCTAGGTAAACTGAAGCAAAATTTGTTGATATGTCCTTTTGAAACCCTGTCGAAGAACTATTTGCTAAATTCTGAGACGTAACGGATTGGTTAGTTCTTAGAATTTGCATACTATTAAGAGCTGTATAAATACTTCGATCCATTATCTTTTCCTTTACCTAGTACCCAACTTTTAATTATGATCTTATTTGAATAATTGCTTGAGTAAGTGTCGTATTAGTCTCAATAGTTTTAGCGTTAGCCTGAAAGTTTCTTTGCGCTGTAATCAGATTGACTAACTCTTCAGTAATATCAACATTTGACCTTTCTAATGAACCTGAGAGAATTGTCCCATATCCATCAGCTCCAGCCTCTCCAACAGCTGCTACACCAGAAACAGAAGTTTCAACGTATGTAGCGTTACCAATTTGTTTTAATCCATTTTGGTTGTTAAAATTAACCATGACTAATCTACCAAGAGCAATATTCAGACCATTAGTGTAGTTAGCACTAACTAATCCGTTAGCAGCAACATCCAATCCATCAAGCTTACCGACAGTTTGTCCATCTTGAGTAACAGATCTTACGTTAAAATCTGATGCAAATTGTGTGGACCCGCCAAAGTTTAAATCCAAATCAATTGACAATGCATTGGTTCCTGCTGCTGCATCAGCCGCAAAGTCACCTTGATATCCGACTTTTTGTATAGGACTAACCAAGTTACCTTGTGTATCAAATGTTAACTCACCAGGCCTTAGGAAAACTTTAGCAAATGAACCGTCTGTTGTAGCTGTCCAAGAATTTTCAGGAGCCAATGTAGTAGTCGTACCTGCATCATTAACGTATAATGACTGACCAGTGGCTGAACTTGCAGTGGCTGTAGCCATATTTACAAAAGATGGAGTTGTACCTGTTACAAGTTCAAGATCGTTTAAACCCATTCGAGAGCTAGCTGATACGAATATTTTACTATTTATCCCTGTAGTACCAGTAGTAAATGTAAATGCATTATCAACGGTGCTGTAAGTCACAGCTACACCATTAACAGTATTACCAGCACTATCTTCCATTTGATTAATTCTTGATTCCAACGCAGTTGCCAAAGAAGTTCCATTATAAACACCCTCTGGAACTTGAATAGCAGCCGTAATATCATTGACGTTTACAACAAATATTGTTTCTTCAGCTGCATCTGATAGGAAGAAATCTTCAGATAAATCTTCATTAGAGGTTTTACCACTCAACACAGCTGCTGAAGATTGTAGACCTTTGCCTGAAGTATCGGCAGTGACTGTTGTTATCGCAGTTGTAGCATTTATTCCTAAAAGAGCACTTGTACCACCAATTCCAGCATTAGATGTAGTAGCAACACCATCGACTATAGCAAGTCTTCCAATTTCAATATTAGAAGATGCTTGACCAGAATCTCCAACACCAACAGCTGAGTTAGCAGGAATATTTTCACCAGTTGAACCACTAGCTATACTAAACTTACGAGTTAAGTTGTTATATGAAACCTCTACTCCATATGCTCTTTGAGTATCAGCAGCTATTTGGTCACCTGTAAATAAAACTGACTCAGCTTTTAATAATGCACCACCACCAATATTTGATGATGCTTTGTTACTTTGTGTTTTTAAGCCTATTGCATTAGCTTTGTTTCCTTCACCAGGACTATATGCTGAGAAAGAAAACATTTTACTTGCGGTAGATGTTCCTATTTTAGATGGAATACCTTGCAACGTAAAATTTTGTCCCGATGAATCATAAGTTATTTTTAGAGCTGGGTCCGCTTCATCAACCCAATCATCTGTAATTGAAATCTCTTGAAAAATTTTAGCATCATCGGCATGTATTTGAGCTGTAGTGCCTCCTGCCCCTCTAGTTAAACCCGTAAAAGTAGTTGCTGTTTTACCAGTGTAAGACATTACTTCAGTACCAACCCTTATAAAACCAGAATCTTCAAAACCATCAGTAGAATCTACTGTCATACTAGTTGCAGCAGCAGTTATACCAGCGCCATCATTTATAGCAGTTGTTCTTGTTTCTAGACCCATAGTTTCAACACTTTCAACTAAGCTAACTTCAGAAAGTAAGGTTACTGCTGCATTATCACTTCCAATGGCTGCAGTAGTGCCGTTAGCACCTCTAGTTAAACCTGTAAAAGTGATTTCTATAGTGTCGTTGTTAGGAAACGGTCTTGTAGTACTATTTGCTGTAAACCCAGTATAAGTAACATGTTCAGATCCAATCAACAGAGTTCCAGTTTCGGGGAAACCACCGTTAGGAAAAGTATCAACTGTTATTGTAGTGCTTGTTGCAGTAATAGCACCATCAAGAATTGCTGTAGGAGCCGTATATGTCGTTGTATTATCTTGAGCTTTAACACCAATAGTAAAGGTATTTGCTGTCTTAGCTGTATAAGTCATGTGCTCGTCACCAACCTTAATTGTCCCTGTATCAGGAAAACCATCTGTGGAACCAACTGTTAAAGTACCTCCTGCTGCTGGCGCAATACTTGTAACGGCAGCGGCTGCAAATGTATTTCTTAACTGGTCAGTAAAGCCACTAAAAATATCTTCTGAAAAAGAAGCTAATTTTACTGTTGCATCATCTACTGCACTAGCAGCTCCAGCACTATTTGTGTTTCTAGTAATTCCAGTAAAAGTAGTGGAGGTTTTTCCAGTATACGTCATTTCCTCAGTACCTATTAATAAAGTACCTGAAGTTGGAAAGCCAGTAGTCGTATCAACTGTAAGTGTAGTGTCTGAGTTGGTTATTGCTCCATTAAGAATAGTATTTGCTTGGTTAGCGTCTTTATTCAAATAACCATGTTTATTCAACTCTTTTAAAACTATTCTATTACTTCCAAAGTGTTGTGTTTGGTTATCAAAAATATCAGTACCACCCTCAAAATATGCGGAAACATCTTTTGATGTAGTATGTAATACTTTAATTTTCGTTTCTGTAATATTTATAGCAGCAGTTGAATCTGACTTTAAGTTTAAAAAAGTATTACCATTGGCATCAGTACCCGCACTAGAAACTGAGAATTGTGCGCCATTATATTTTAAATTATTTACCTCTGATGTAGCAGTATCAAATTCACCAGCTATATAAACTTCAGTAGGAAAGCTTGTAGTGGTAATTGTACTATCGGGGTCATTTACGTATACCTTTAAAGTTCCACTAGCGTCTTGAACCATCGTATTACCACTGACTGCTTTAACATCTAGCGCTTTTTCAAAAACCTTTAAATCTGGAGAAGAATTATAGTAGCTATGCAATAAAAATTTTGTTTCATTAGTAATTGCATTTTCATCTAATAAATCAGTTGCTGGTTGCTTATAATTAAAACTTAATACTTCAGTTTCTTTAATGGCACCTGCTAATTTTGCACCTGAAGCTCTTGCAAACAATGAGGAACTTACTCCATAAGTTGAGGCACTATTTGTGTTTCCATCAGCTGAAACAGCAGCTCTATTTAAAGCGTCATTAATTTGAAGCTGAGCATGAGCTAAAAATTCTTCTCGTGTAAAATTAGGAGATGCAACGTTTTCAATACCGCTAGTTGCAGAAAATAAATCTTCAGTAATGAAGCTGTCTTGCATTAAATCAACTTTAATTGCTGATAGTGTTTGAAGTTCGTCGTTATTATCTAACTGGTTAAATTGTATTGAAAAACTTCCATCAGTTACCGGGTCAATTGATAATTTAGCATCATCACCTAAACCCGCGTTTATAGCTCTTTGTACTTCAGATGCAAGAGTTGCTGCGGTATAAGTTCCTGGCCTAATGTCAATGCTCTTAAAACCCGCACTACCAGTAGTATCATCAACACGTACTGTGAGAAAATCTTTACCCCAGTAAGTAGATTTGTTCAAAGTTGGGTTTGCTTCATAAGTAGTATTGTATTGTAATGGGTCAGTTACAACTGTGATTGATGGAGCGGTTGCTGTAAACGCAGCATCTTCAAGGACAGTAGAGGTGACTGTAGCTGCTTTAGAAACAGTTTTATTTGATAAATCATCTAAATAAAATAATGGCTGTGTTTGAGCCACAGAGATAATTTGTGGCTTCTCATTCATTGGTATAATTTGACCAAATCTATCGACCACTAAAGTTTGACCAGTTGGCGAAATGGCTTCTGTTAAAGATGGTTCAACTTCTCTGCCATCTACAATAAATTTAGTTTGGTATTTATGAGTTGCCTCTGAACCTGAAGCAGCTTGTGTTTTTATAAAATAAGCAGTTGCAATAACTGGGTTACCTAAATTATCGAATATAGTCACAGAAGTAGATGAGTTAAAAGTGGCTGGATTTTTCGGATCGAAATCATCTGCTGAAGCGAAGACTGTTGACGAAGCAGGTAAATTAACTGCAAGTTCAAGGTTATCAGTTTTTTTAGCCTCTCCAGCTTCTAACTCTAATTTAAGAGGTTCGGCGTCTGCGATTTCACCACCCTGGACGGATCCATCATCAGAAACTGGTAATGCAAGTACAAATTGTCCTGCAGAGTCCACAACATATCTATCATTGTTAACGGAAAAAGAACCGTTTCTAGTATAAACCGTTTGGTTAGTTGTTAATGAAGGTTTCAAGGCAAAAAACCCTTGTCCAGAAATGGCCATATCTAATGCATTTAATGACGAAGAAACGTTACCTTGTGTAAATTGTTGTTTAATACCTTTTAAAATAGTACCTGAACCAATAGAAGATGAACTATTCTGTAACGGCGAGGTAGCAAAAATATCACCAAATTCTGCTTTACTTCTTTTATAACCAGTTGTAGCCACGTTTGCTATGTTATTTGAAGTAGCTGAAATATCTGCCTGTGATCCGTTTAGTCCTGTAAGAGCGGTATAAAATGACATCTCTAATTTCTCCTAGTATATATTAATTTTTTAATTTTTAAATCTTACTACCTGTGATGGATCAATAGTCCCATAATCTTCAACTTCTAACATCACACCTGTATCGGTTTTAGAAGTTCCAGATACACTAGCAAAAACTTGCGTAGATAACTCGCCTGTATCGCCAACGTTTCCAGTAAATGCCCTAATGGTAATCGGAGAGTTAGAAGATTTAATTTCTTCTGGAAGGTCTTTCCATTCAAATCCAACTAAACCTGCTTTTTGCATGCCTAAGGCATCTTGATGTAATACTTGACCATCACTATTTTCGAATATGATATTAAGATTTCCAGCTGTCTCTGGTAAATCAACAACCCCGCTTATGATACCTTCCTTGTCTGGTCTAGCATACTTACCTGGTACTAGAACTGAATGTCCCATCAATTGGGTTGTGGAAGCTATTCGCATCTCAGATAATTGGTCACTTATTGACTTTATAGACTGATCCATTGAAGTTATGCCAGTTACAGTTGAAAACTGTGCCATTTGAGCAATAAAGTCTGCATTATCAACTGGTGCAAATGGATCTTGATTTTGTAATTGGGTAGTCATTAATTTTAAAAAGTCATCTTGACCAAGTTGATCTTTAGTTTCTTTTGGTGCAAATTTTTCTTTTGATGCGTTAATACCTAATTTATCTAAAATATTTGTTAACGATTGATTTGAAGAATTAATTTCAGACATTATATTTCCTTATTTTCCAATTTGTAAAGTTCGCATTGTTAAAGCTCTGAGAGTAGTAACTACCTCAACATTATTTTGGTATTGTCTAGATGCTTCCATCATATCTACCATTTCTTCATCTACATTGACTGGAGCCTTAAATATGTAGCCATCCTTATTAGCCGCTGGATGGGATGGCATATATGTTTTGATAGGATCTCGATCAATTTCTTTTACTTGAATTGCATCAACAGTTGCCACTCCATTTTTTTTGACTAAATCACTATATTCAGTTTTAAAAACAGGTTTCAGTGGTTTATATGCTGTGTTAGGATCTCCAGTTGTTGATCCGGCATTAGCTAAGTTCGATGCTACGGTGTTTAATCTAACCAATTGAGCTGCCATAGCTCTACCCGCAATATCATATACTGATTTAATATCCATTATTCACCCTTAATTGCTGACATAATTTTATTAATTTTGCCATTTAGAAAGTTTACAGTTGAAGTATATCGCATAGAATTCTCAGCAAACTGCATTTGTTCGACAGCTAATTCAACAGTGTTACCATCTAGAGATGGTATGAGTGGCTCTCTATATGATGTTTCATGAATTGACTTACCTGAATTGTGAACAAAATGCTTCTCATGCGAAGTTTTAATAGGTCCATTTTGGTCAAATTTTTTAATCTCATCTTCAAAGCTAATATCTCTAGCTTTATAATTAGGAGTTGCCGCATTAGCTATATTAGATGCTAAAATATTGTTTCTTCTACCTCTTAATTGGAGGGAAGAAGCATAAAAAGATAATTGATCTTTAATAGTATCCATAACTTTAACTCTTGTAATAACTTTTATTCAAAGAGTGTTTGCAAATAGAATGCCAATTAAATTCATCAAATTTAAATTTATATTTTTTTATTTATAAATAAAACTTTAACATTTTTTATATTGTCGTATTTAATATAAGAACATAGGATATAAATTATGGAATTTTCAGATAAAATTATTGATAAAAAAGAAGAATTGCTAGATGAGTTTCAGAATTTAACTCTAGATCAATTAGCAATAAAAATTAAAGAAATTTCAAACCGAGAAACTGATGTAATATTCCAAATCGCCTGCTTAGCTGCCCGTGTCTCAGTTTTAAATGAAAGAATAAAAGCAATTATGGGTGAAAACGTGCTCAATGATAATTTAATTGAAAATAATAGAGGCAAAAACACAAATATTGTTGAAAAAATTTTAGAGCCTTCCCCCGATCCTACTAACAATCCAATAGAGTGGGTAAGAGTTCAAATTAAAGAAACTACAGAAGTAAATGGCGTAAGATTTCCATCAGGAATTCAAATTGATGTCACAGATGAAGACTCAAAAAAGATGATAGATGGTGGAAAAGCTATTTTGTTAGAAGATTTAGAAACAAAAGAAAGTGTTTAAAACTATTTTCTGTAATACGTATAGATAGCTTCTACTTCATCCTCTCTTAAACCAGTATTCTTTTTAATACTCTCTTTATCTTCTCCTTTTCTCGCCATATCGATTGCTATCCCCAATATGTCTTCTGAACCTTTAACGTTTCCTAATCTATTTATTTCTCTTTCAATGAAACTAATTTTATCAGTAATTTTAACAATTTCATTTTTTTGTGATTCTAATATGTTAACTATGCTATTTAAATAATCTTTTAGCTCTTTATTTGAATTATGTATTATATTTGCATAATCAATAATTGATTGTTTATTCTGTTGAAACTTAATATTTTGCATTAAAAACAAAATTAGAAAACCAACTATTACAAAAATAATAGAAAAAAATATTAAGATTTCAAAATTTGATAGTAAAAATTCTACAAGCATGTTTTTATTCTCATTATTTTATAAAAAAATGCTATATAAATTTTAAAAATTTAGAGTGATTTTTCAGAAAAAGAATTAATTAGATCAGCTTTAGGTAAAATTCTAGCTTCTAATTTTTCTATTTTATTAATGATATTTTTTATTTGAATTTGATCATCAGAAGAAACATTTGTTAAATTATCTAAATCCAACAATTCTTTAAAATTAATTAATTGAGTTTCAATATCTTTGTTCACTGATTTAAAGTCAGTTGTTGAGAATTTATTAACATCAACTAAGTTTAGTTTATCTAAAGATTTTTCAAACGTATGTAATTTATTTTCCATGGTAAACCAAAAACTAAGATTTCATTTCTCTGTAAGCCTGCATTAAGGCATCCGACAATTTATCCATGTCTAAAGGATATTTACCAGACGAAATAGCCTCTTTAATAGTAGCAACTTTATCAGCATCTATTGGTGCTGACGCTGCCATTTCAGATACAATTTTTTTAGTTGTATTAATATCTACAATATTATCAACAGATACACTTGTGTCTGAAATTTTACCAGAAGCCACATCATTTATAGTTTTATGAGAACTTTTTAAATCAGTCTTTGGTATATTATTTGTAATGTTATTTGTTAATTTATCCATTTTATCTATCTCCACAGTAACCTTAACGACTTAACGTTTAATAATTTTAGCGAAAAACTCTTATTATTTTATTTTTATTTACGTAACCCTTAATTACCTTACCACTTCTTAAGTTTTTGACCTTAATTATATCCCCTAAATTCCCCGAATCTTCAGCTTCACCTGCAACAGCAACCGAAGCATTTCCCATTTGAGACACAATTGACAAAAAATCTCCTATATTTATCTCAAACCTTTCATATAAATGTCGAGGGTGCAATAATTGATCCACTTTTAAATTTTTTTTCAATTTTCTCCCTACTAAATCTTCTTTGTTGTTAAAAAAAGATTTTTCAGATGGTTTTGATGTAATAATTAAATCCAGATCTTCTATCTTTATTATATCATTTTTTTCTAAAGATCTTTTAAGTTTTACTGTATGAAAAGTTTTATTTTTTTTCAATTCTTTCCTAGATATCATTTTAGTATTTCTATTTGTAGCTTTAGAAATTATCTTGTTCTTTTTAGTATCTTTGACAGGTTTGTTTACTTTAATCCTAACAAATAAGTTAAATCCATTTTTTTCTAAACATTTTACGTTTAAAGTTTTGTAATTATTGTATGCTTTATTGATTTGAATATCACTTCCACAATCCTTAAAGACGATTGTTTTCGAAAAAAGTGGCTTACCTTCTATACCTTGTGTCAATAACCAAGTAGATATTTTTTCGGATACTTCTTTTCCTGTAATGGCTATAGTCTGTTTACTAATAGTTGAAATAATTAATATAGTTAGCACATAGTAAAAGAGTTTTTTTATCAATGATCATCCTCCAAAAAAGTAAATTTGTGATGAGTTAGGTGAGGTGTATTTTTGTTTGCTATCTATTTTTTTATTTTTCTTAATTATTAAATTTCTAATCTCATTGATACTTGGAAGATATAATTTTTTACCTGAATACAAATAATTTGGGTTATTTCTCACAAAAGCATTCTTATTAAAATGAACAATGGCTAGACTTAAAATATTATTATTAAAAGATTTTGTACCATAATAATTTAACATTATATCACTTAGAGTTTCATTTTTTAAAACAATATGTTTTGAGCTATGGTTCAAATCATTTAAAAAAACATTGTCAGTCTCAATTTGCTCTTTTGCTGAATGCCCCCTGTATTCTAAAACCACAAACGGTTCAGAAAAAGATAATGTTGGATATAAAAGCAACCAAATTATAAAAATAATTTTTAAAGCAGATAGTTTGTTTTTCATTGAATTACTCCGTGAACTCTACAATTAAATTATTAAGTGTGCTTATGTTTATATTATCATTTAAAGGTAATAGAATACTGTGATTTTCAAAAATTTTACTTGTATGCACTATTGCTGAACTATTGCTAAGCATTGAGTTTTTAATGTTAATACCTTTAATTAAACCCATTTGCTTGTGTTTAAGACCCTGTTTTGAACCTAAATCAACACTTAATCCATCTTTTGTAACTTTCAACTTACCCTCTAGAGGTCTGCAATTAAATTCTTTTAAAAAACTATCAGCTACATCCATCAAGTGTTCATTGACTTTTTTATCTACATTATCAATATCTAATGTCGATATATTTCTTATAAACTGAAAATTACTTTTGATTTTATATCTAATAGGTAAATCATAATTCTTAGTCGTTAATAACTTAAAATTCTCTCCTTTAAAAATTTTAAGTGAAATTTTTAATAAATAATTTGAGAAACTATTATCCTTATCATTTTCAGATAATTTAAATTCTGTTACCATACTGTAGTTTCCAGACTGAATTAAAGGTAATCCATTAACTAATGCACTATAATCAAATGACGGATTAATATTTGATTTAAGAACTTTTTCGAGAGATTCATGTCTATGATTTATTGATACAACATTAGGTAATTCACCAATAATATCAAAAAATGTATTATACCATTTTGGTATTTTTCTAGAAAGTTTTGATGGTATGTTTGAATCATTTATATATGATCCTTTAAAGAAAGTTATATTGATAGGTTTTATGGTACAATTCTTAGATGATTTTTTTCCGCCTACAATGGCACTGATTTTAATGCTCAGGAACTCTTTATCTTGTCTTTCATTTAAAATTTTAAAATCAATTACTCTATTTGTCGCTCTTATAACTGATTGATCATTAATAATAGTACTTGAATTTATAGCTGAAAAACCGTTTACATCTGCACCCCCTTTAAGAGCAGCAAGATAGAGAGCATCTTCTAGAGCCCTCTTTCTTGATACCTCTATGTTACCGTCTATAACTACAGATCTTCCAGTTGCTTCAACTTGTTTAAAATTTTTATCTTCTTCAGCGGATAAAGAACTACTAATAAAACTTAATAAAACAAGTACTACTAATTTATTGATTAATTTATTTTTCAGATTAAACATTTGTATAATTTCAGATTATGTTCTTCGAGCATTTCTTAACATCATTAACATCATATCCTTGTCTATTTCTAAAACTGTTTCATATGTGTCAACTCCAGTAGGATTTATACGGACAGTTTTGGCTCCTCGGATAACACCTTTTACAACAGCTCTAAAAGTGTCATTTTGAACCATTAAATCAATAACTGTTGTATTTGAATCCACCTGAATACCATGTATTTGTTCAGCTAATTCTCTCATAGCTGCCATTCTAGCAGATCTTATTGCCATCAATCTTTTTTGTGCATCTGTTCTACCAGGTTGACTTGAAACAACGGCATAACCTATAGCAGATAAAGTAGGAATTTTTTCTACTGAACTATCAAAGACTTCTTTCAATGCCACTATTCCATCACTGTCTGATTCAATTTTATTCGCATTAAATCCGTTCATAGGTGAAAACTTAGAGCTTGCAACATTTTGCAAACATCCTGAACTTAATAACAATGAACATATAGTAAATGTAAGCGCTACATTTTTTTTTGATTTATTTAACATTTTGAAAACTCCTGAAGGATAAATTAATTCTGAGAATGGAATGCAGATAACATGCCAATGTTAAAAACGTCCTCATATTTAATCGAAATAAACAAAAACTCTATTTTAAATATTAATATATTGTATTTCTGGCATCGTTCTTGCTTCTTATCAAACACAAGGTTTTTATAACATTCACGAAATTAACTAACTGATTTTATTGAATATTATAATTAATAAAAGTTTTGAGGAGACGTCATGAATTTGACAAGCACATTAGGCGGACAATTTTTTATATTAGAAAAATTAAAACCATTTGGTTTACCATTAGCAATTTTAATGCTTATGGTAATGATGGTAATACCATTACCTGCCTTCTTATTAGATGTTTTCTTTACAACAAATATTCTACTGTCTTTACTAATATTAATGGTATCACTTCATACCTTTAGACCATTAGATTTTTCAAGTTTTCCTACTGTTCTTCTATTTGCAACAATATTAAGGCTTGGCCTTAATGTTGCTTCAACTAGAATTGTTCTAAGTTCAGGACATACTGGATCAGACGCTGCAGGTAAAGTAATAGAGGCTTTTGGTGAGTTCGTTATAGCAGGAAATTATGTAGTAGGTATTTTTGTTTTTGCAATATTAATTATTATCAACTTAGTTGTTATTACTAAAGGAGCTGGTCGTGTTTCAGAAGTTTCAGCTAGGTTTACGCTTGATGCAATGCCTGGCAAGCAAATGGCTATCGACGCAGATCTTAATGCAGGTCTATTAACAAGCGAAGAAGCTAAACAACGTAGAGATGACATAGCTAAGGAAGCAGATTTTTATGGATCAATGGATGGTGCGTCAAAATTTGTAAAGGGAGATGCTATTGCAGGTATTTTAATACTCTTAATTAATATTATTGGAGGATTAATTATTGGAATCGCACAGCACAATTTACCTGTATCAACAGCTGCTGAAAATTATATTATTCTATCTGTTGGAGATGGTTTAGTGGCCCAAATTCCTTCATTATTGCTTGCTATTGCTACAGCCATAATAGTTACAAGAGTTTCAACAAGTCAAGATCTATCAAAGCAAATTGGTACACAAATAGGTATTAAACAAGCTTGGTTGCCAAGTGCAGGTGTTTTATTTCTTCTTGGTATAATTCCTGGGATGCCAAATTTGTTATTCTTAACGGCATCAGCTTTAACTTTTTTTATTTGGTGGACTATCAAAAAACAGGGGGAATCTTCTGGAGAGATAAATGATAAAAGTGTTAAAGAAAATGATGAAGATAAGTTAGATAATACAGACGATGATAATGCTTTGTCTTTATCTGAAATAGCTGATAATTCTGCAATTTCAATGCAGTTAGGATATGGACTTATTCAACTTGTTGATGATGAAAATGACGGGCCATTAATAGCAAGGATTACTGGGGTAAGAAAACAAATTTCAAAAGATTTAGGTTTTATAATTCCTCAGGTAAGAATAAGAGACGATTTATCCCTAGAGGCAAACCATTATAGGATACGGATTGGACAAGAAATTGTAGCTGAGGATAAAATTTTCCCTCAATTATTACTAGCCATCCCAGGTGATTCCGCACAAACAAAAATTGAAGGAACAGACGTCAAAGATCCAAGTTTTAATATGGATGCCACATGGATTGAACCTCATCAGCAAGCTAGAGCAGAAAATTTAGGTTATATGGTTGTTGAACCAGAAGCAGTAATTGCAACTCATTTAAATCAAATTTTATCCAAACAAGCTGCTGATTTACTTGGTCAAGATGATGTCCAGGCTTTATTAGATAATTTGTCAAAGACTTCACCACAGTTAGTGTCATCAACTGTACCTAAATTAGTTCCCTTAAATATTCTTACATCTATACTTAAATTATTGTTAATTGAAAATATGCCTATTAGTGATCTAAAAAGGATATTAGAAGTATTAGCAAGTCTTAATGTTAAAACCATGTCCCCAATTGAATTAGCTGAAGCTATAAGACCAACAGTTTCTAGCTTATTAATTCAACAAATAGCTCCATTAAATAATGCACTTCCAATAATAACATTTTCAGCAGAGTTAGAACAAATGATCGTGAATATTGCCAAGCAAACAGGTGCAAATGGATTAATTCTTGAAGGAAGCTTAATACAAAAAATAGTCTCTGGCATTAATAGTGTCATGGAAAAAATGCAAACTGAAAATAGGAAAGCTGTTATGATTACGGCACCTGTGATAAGACGCGATTTATCACAAATGCTAAGGCAACATATACCTACATTAGATATCCTTTCATTCACTGAACTACCTGATAATAAAAAAATAGAAGTAGTGGCAAATATTGGATCAGATGAAGAAAGTAATAGTTAAACTTTAGAAATAAAAGAGTAGGAGACCAAAATGACACAACATAGAGTAATTGCAGAAGATAGCTTGTCGGCTATGGATCAAATTTCAAAGATTCTTGGTAAGGATGCTGTTATATTAGAAACTAATAAAGTTAACGGAAAGATTGAAATTTTAGGTTCTAATAATATTCAAGATATAGCTTCGTCAAATGCAAAAAAAAGAAAAAAAGAAAAATCAGGTTTTAGTCATTTATTTTCGAATCACAAATTAGAAGAAGGTACACAAGTTAGAAAATTAGACTCCATTGTTAATGAAAAAAAAGAGGAAAAATCTTTTAATAATATAGATCAAACCAATTCAAATATTGACATTGTAAATAATAAAACTTTAATTGATTTTACAAAAAAAATGGAGAATTTACTTGAAAATATGATTATCACAGACATTAGTGATAATGAATTATGTAACAATCAATCGTTCAGAATAGAGCTTCTAAAAAAAGGTTTTTCTAAAAAAATAATTTCTGAATTTAAAGAAAAAATTATGACTAGTGAAAATATTGACCCTGAGTTAATTTTTTTCCATTGTTTGGCAAATAAGTTAGTTTCTCCATGTGAAGATAAAATTTTAGGAGCAGATATTATTTTTATAAATGGACCAAGTGGTTCAGGAAAAACCACGCTTTGTTCAAAAATTGCTTCATATATTTTAGATAATAAATTCAGTGGTAACGAAAGACATAAATTATCCATTGTTAATTTTGCACCCATATCAACTAATCACTCTGAACTTCTCAATTTTGGAAGACTATTAAATTTAAATGTTAATAATATTTCAAATCTAGAAGATCTTAATGCTTTTATTGATGCTAATAAGGAAAATAACAAAGTGATTGTTGACGTTTCCCAAGAAAACAAGCATACATCCGGCTATATCCAATATCTTGAAAAATTATCATTAAATAAAAAATTTATAAATATTTTAACTCTTCAAGCTAGTTCAAATAAGAGTATGATAAATTCAACAATGAACTTTTATAAAAATACTTTTCCTACAATAGCTCTAACTAAACTTGATGAATCACACATATGTGCTGAAGAACTGTCAATTTTAGGAGAGCTAAACTGTAAAGTCGGTATATTATCAGGATCACGATCAGTTATTGGATCCTTAGCTTTTGCTAAAAAAGAAGTTTTGGCACAATATATGAATAACTTATCTTTATAATATAGTTTGATAGGATCAATTATGACTACAACAATCGCAATTGCCTCAGGTAAAGGTGGAGTAGGTAAAACCACAATATCTGTAAATCTTTCTTTGAGCCTCGCATTACAAAATAAAGAAACACTATTATTAGATGCTGATTTAGGTATGGCTAATTCTCATATACTTTTAGGTATTAATCCAAAATTTACTTTAGATGATTTTGTAACAGGAAAGTCCTCCATTGATGATGTAATTACAATTACAAAAGATAAATTAAAATTTATTTCTGGTGGTAGTGCTATAAATAATCTTTTGAACTTAAGTGATCTTGAGAGACATAAAATTATTCAAAGTTTTAACAACATTAAAAAACGTCCTGAATATATGCTTATTGATGTTGGAGCAGGTGCGGAAGCCTCCTCAATGTCTTTTATGGCGTCATCTGATAAAATTATAATTGTTTTAACTGGAGAGCCTACAAGTTTTATAGACGCTTACAGCCTTATTAAAGCTGCGTTTTTAGATTATAAAATAAATAACTTTGGAATAGTATTAAATATGACTGTTTCAGCAATGCAAGCTAAATTAAACTTCAATAAATTTCAATCGATTACACAAAAGTTTTTAGATGTTAATTTGAAATATTTAGGGCACGTTAATTCTTCTCAAAAAATTAGAAATTCTATTATCTCTAGAACACCATTAATGTCAAAAAATAACAAAAACTCTGATACACAATATTTTGACAATATATCTCAAGCATTATCGTTATTAGACAGTAATAATACTGGTTCTATTAAGTTTTTTGATTAATAAAATTTTTATTAAAAGGTATTGAAATGAATATTTATTCTAAAATAGCAAAAACCGATATTAATCAACTAATTCAGAATCATACAAACTTAGTTAAAAAAATTTCATGGCATCTTCATGGAAGGGTTAATTCGGTAGTAGATATTGAAGATATTATTCAACTCGGTATGGTTGGCCTAATAAATGCAGCTCAAAATTATGTACCCCAATCCGATGCATCATTTTCTTCATATGCTAGCATAAGAATCAAAGGAGAAATTTTGGACTATCTAAGAAAGAGTTCAAACCTAGATCGTACTACTATAAATGTCAAAAAAAATGCAGAAAAAGCAATACATACTCTAAAAAATAAATTAGGTCGCGAACCATTTAATCATGAAATTGCAACCGAACTTGGTATATCAAATGAAAAATATTTTGAATGGTCTAATGCTTTTGAAGCTAGCGTAACAAAAAGTTTAGATGAATCATATGACGATTATTCCAGTTGGTTTGTCACAAAAGACATGAACCCCGAAGAACAAATAAATGATACACAATTGAGGGAAATACTGAAAACCACATTAGGAAAGCTTGAAGGTAAAGAAGCACTAGTAATACAACTATATTTTGTTGAAGAACTAAATATATATGAAATAGCAGAAGTTATGGATGTATCTACAGGAAGAGTTTCACAAATTAAAACATCTGCAATTAAAAAAATTAGAGAAACCCTACAAAAAGAAATCTAATTCATAATGCAAAAACTTGAAATGTTAATTAAAACTGTAGACTCACACTATGACAGCTTACATGAAATTCATTGCTACTATTTAACATGCAGTCTATTGAACATTGCCAGAGGCACTTGTAATTTAATGATAGTTAATGAAACAAGTCATTTCACAAATAAAATTACTATTCAACTTGAAAGAGCAGTAATGTCTGGTTCAATTAAAGTAAAAGATAGTTTTTTTAAAAATTTTCAATTTCAATTTTCTAATAAAAACGAACGACCAGCAAGGTTAGAGTTAGTCATAAAAGATAAGCTAAATATTAATAAAAATGGGATATTATTTTTAGATAAAGAGCTTACTTCTGAAATATTAGAATACAAATTTTACATGCCACTTTTGTGAAGTATATGATATAAATAGTCTAGTTAGAAAAATTAGCTACAAATTTAACCATCAATTAATCTTTTAGTCATATCAACTTCAGTCTGCAGAAGCCTTGACACACCTGAAAAGGCTTGTTGTGTTTTTAACATAGTAACCATTTCACTAGTTATATCGACATTAGCTCTTTCTATGTGCCCTGCTTCAATTTTTCCAAATTGATTGTCCATAGCAACACCATACGCAGCTGGTCCAGATTTAGTATTTTGCTGATAACGGTTATTACCTACAGGATTTAAACCTGGTTCGTTAGTAAATGCGGCAAGACCAAAACTACCTACCACTACTTCATCATCTAAACCATATGTAGCTGTGATCTTTCCTTTTGAATTTACATTAACATTAGTGATAATAGAAACAGTATTGTCTAAATTGGTTTTTGTTGTAGGTATTACTAAATTTACTAAACCGCCAATCGTTTGATCCCCATTATAGCCCATAACTTTTAAACCGTCATTTGTTACAACTTGCCCATCAGCTGTTATATTAAATGAACCATCTCTGGTAAAGAAAGGTGTTTCAATTTGGTTGCCTTGAACAACTGTAAAGAAACCTTGACCAGTAACTGCTAAATCTAGAGCACCTCCTGTTGCCTGAAGAGCCCCTTGGCTCATTTGAATTCGAGGATCACTTATATTTACTCCTTGACCAGAAAATGCATCTGGATCTGAGGCATGATTAGCAGAATAAATATGTTCAAAATTAGTTGAACTTTTTTTGAAACCTGTACTGTTCGCGTTTGCAATATTATTTGATACAATGCCCATCTCTTTTGAATTAGCATTCAAAGCACTTTTTAAAATTGATAACATTTGTGATCTCCTGTAATACAATTATTGAGCAAATTTTATGCCATTACATTTACATATATTGAATTTGGGTAAACAAAGTGATAATAATAACGTATTAGTAAAGATATTATGGTATTTATTAGATAATAAAGGTTTTTAAAAAATGAGATCATCATCTAAAAGCACTGATTTAGTAAAAGTTGATGAAAAAAAATCAAATTTACCCATAAAATTAAATCCTAACGAAATTAAACATGCCCTTGAGCTTGTAGATAAGGATTTGTTTTTAAAAAACAGAGACGATGTAAAGAAATTCCTGCCTGATATTTTAGGCAGAGTTTTAGCTAGAATTTGGATTGATAAAAATTTTAAAGATAGCTTCAAATCAGATCCAAAATCTGTTTTGGATGAAAATGGTGTTCATTTACCTGACGATATGATTTTAGAATTTCAAAAACCAAACTCAGATCGTCCTAAAATTATAGTTTATGAAAAAAAACCTAATTCCACTTTTAAAGTTAGAGTTGTGCAACTGCAACTAGTTATGATAGCAGGAAGATAGACTTGCCTTGCTGTATAAAAAAAATATTTATATTTATAAAGTTTATCTTATGTTTTTCATTAATTAATTTCTATTTTTTTAGTTATTCTATCGCTTTTTCAGACGTCTCCAAAAAAGAAATTGATAATGTTTATGAACTCCTTCAGCAAAAAAAATTTAATGAAGGGGTTGAACAGCTTAAGGCACTATCATTGCAGAATAATATTGATGCGCAATTACTATACTCAAAAATTTTATTTACTGGAGATATAACTCCTCAAGATTTTGAGAATTCCTACCTTTGGGCTTCTTCAGCATTGCTTGGTGGAATGAAGAGCTCCCAAAACATCGTTGAAAAATTAAATAATTATTTAACAGAGAAACAAACAGATGATGTCAAGAATAGACTAAAATTATTTTTTGAAAAAAGAGCTCTCATTAAAGATAAGCGAGCAATAATTCAAATTGCTAAATTCTATGAGAGCTATTTAGATCCACCTGATATAATTAATGCTTATACATGGTATAATATAGCAGTTGCAGTTGGTATTAAGACGGCAAAAATTAAAAGAAACGAGTTTTTAAACAAACTTGATCAAGAAGATTTACTTAAAGCTCAAACCTTATCAATTAAATTATTCAAGCAGATTAATAGTTAGAGGAGGTGTAATTGAAACATAAAGTTCATTGGTTGATTGACGGCCTAATAGAAATTGATGCAAAGAATTCCGAGGATGCTGAAAAAATTATTAAGGATAAAATTGAAACTTTTATTAAAAGTAACTCAACTTTCTTTGAAGAAGTAGGAGCTAAAGCTGTTCAAGGACAAGCTTATCTACCTGGTAAAGACGAATAAATGGAAAAATTTCATATGTTAAAAAAAACTAAGTTAATATTCTTTTTAACAGTAACAATGAGTTTATTTTTTTCCCCGTTTCATTCATTTGCAAAAGGGAAGATTTACGGTCAATCTAAAACTCTTTCAAAAGAATACACGAAATATGAAAAGTGTCGTCTTAAAGAAACATTATTAAATATTAAAGATGGTGAAAAAGATGGTTATAAATGTGTATATAAAAGACAAAAAAAAGGAAAAGATGTAACTGTTTTTCAACCATCTGCGATATGCCAAAAGTCATTTAAATGTAAACAAGAGAACCAATGAAGACTTAAAATATATCCTATATATAAACTCACAAAGTAACAAAACCACTATATGTTGTATATGTATAAAAAAAAATTTAATAATTTCAATTATTTATAGGCAAATCCAATTATTTGAATTAATATCTAAATATGGAAGATTATGAAATAAATATTTTAAGAAGAGATGGTAACTGGAAAAAAGTAAAATCGAAGGATTTACTTTTGGATACTATTGATCAAAACGAGGTAGAATACAACCACATTGAACCAGAAGCAAAAGTTTTGTCAGAACATTTAAAAGAAGAGAATTTCCTTAATGATATAAATGAAGTTAATTCGATTATTGCAAAATTGGAAAAATTAGAGAATGATAAAACTTTATTAAAAAACCAATTAAAAATTATTGAGGCTAAATTCCAATCTAAAAAGCACCAAACTGAAGAAAAAATAAAAACTATGTCCAAAGAAAGTGAAATGTTAGATAAAACAATAACTGTTATTAAAAACTTAAAAAACTTTTAGATAAAAGGGAAAATGATGGTAAATGACAAAAATAATGAGCCTGCAAAGTCAATATTTGTTGCTAATGTAAAAGGTGGCGTCGGTAAAAGTACACTTTCTATTATGCTTGCACGATCCTTAGCTAAACTAATGCCGCCACAAAATATTACAGTCATTGATACTGACTTACAAAGAACTGCTACTGAATTCTTAACCGTTAGCAATCCCGAAATTAATGTAGAATTTCTTCCAATTACTCCCGCTTTTGAAAACACAAACATTTCTTTAGTTCAACAATTTATTAAGCAAAATGAATTTAAAACAGGTCATGTTGTTATAGTTGACACACCCGCTGGAAGTTCTCAAAGGCTATGGAATTTAGTTGCTGAAGGATATTGTGTATTAATTCCAACTACACTTAGCAATGCAGACCTTTTACCTACAGAAAATTTTATAAGAAGTATGGATAAGGTAAAAGCAAGATATGCAAAGTCACTACCACATCTTGTAGTTTGTCCAAACAAAATACCCTTTGGTCAAAAAGATTTCTCATTAATGGCAGAACGACTTAAAAATCACGATGTTGTGATTGGCCCAGCCTTGAGAGATTTAGCCAGTGTTAGACACTTCTATAACGGAAGAAGTGAAGCCTGGGAAAAGAAGAGTGACGGCAATGCTAAAAATGATTTTGAAAAATTTGGATCTTTTGTTCAAAAATATGTTTTAAATGGCAAATTAGATAAAATTTATAATGAAAAAAATGTTGAAGAAAACATCATTCCATTTGGAAAAGTTAAAAATTAAGCTCTAGTCTTTTCCCCAACTGCATAACCCACTTCTCAGTTGGAATATATATACTATCAGTATTATCAATTTTATTTTTATTAACAATAATGTTTTTAACAAATAGATTCTCTTCAACTGAGTTTTCTTTAATTTGTGATGTAATATTATTTAATAATTTAGACATACTAATTATACGACTTATATTAAATTATGTTTAGTTATGTCGTAATAACTAATAATCTAATAAAAAAGAGTAATAAAGAATGAATAAGTTTAAGCAGGTTGAGGATAAATTAATTGAAGAATTAAATATAACTTTAAAAAACTTTGATGATTTTGAAGAGGCTAAAATTAACTTACACGGAGATATTACTATTAAAAGAAAAAACACTTCAAAAAGAATTAAAGAAAGATCAGTATTAACAGATGTTTTTAAACAAATGATTTCAAATGATATAAAAAAAAACAGGGTCTAAAAAGACCCTGTTTCGTATTTGATTGAAAATTATAAACCTTTACAGGAAGAAATCATCAAAGGTAGCTCTGATAAATTTTTATTACTGTGAAAATAATTTTCATAAAAAACACTAGACATCAGATCACCTCCTTTTCATTTGTTATTAATTTTATTACATTATCAGGTTATATGAGATGTGAAAGATAAATTTTAGAATTTGTTTATTCAACTTTTTAGAATACATTATATGTTTATTAGGAATAAATTTTATGAAAAAAAATAAATTAGAAACTAAAACATTCAAAGCTGGTGAAATAATTTATTCTCATAATGATCCGGCTGAGTTTATATTCTTGATACATAGTGGCAAAGTTAGAATTGAGTCTAAGCACGGATTGCAGTTGGGAATATTAGAAACAGGTGAAATTTTTGGAGAAGTTGGACACATAATTGAAACTCCTAGAACTGTTACCGCTATAGCTATTACTAATTCTCTAATAAAGGTTATAGATGAAAAAACAGTTAAAGAAAAAATGAATAATGCAGATCCTGTGTTAGCAGCAATAATTAGAGGATTATCGCTTAGAATTGGAGATGCTAATGCACTAGCTGAAAAACATTGGTTAGAATTAAGTGTATATAAGTCTCTTGGTAAATAAAGTTTAATTTTTAGCACTAAAGTAATTTAAATGGCAAATAAAGTACAAATAATAAAAAATAAAATAATGAATATTAAAAGTTTTTATGTTTATTTATTTGCTATTATTTCATCTTTACTAACTTTTCTATTTTTTTATGTAACAAAAAATATTTTAACGGAAGATAAAATAGTGAAAGAAAATATTGATATTTATGATGTTGCTAAAAAAGAGGCTGTTAAACTAGGAAGAATAGAACCTGATGAAAAAGAGATAGTTAAAGTTATTGGCGCTGATGGTAAAGTGATTGTACCAACCCTAACATATGTAGATATTGGAGGTATGGGTGAAAACTCTAACAAAAGCTTTTGGACTAACATCAATAAATCTAAATCTTTTATAAGTTTTGATTTATCTATATCCTCATACGAAGGAGAAAAATTAACAGATTATCTTACTGATTATGACGTTGATTTAAGAAAAATTGTTTATAAATTAATTAGTCAGAAAACTCTTGAAAGTTTTGACGGCAGTCAAGGGAAAAAGAAATTTTTGGAAGATTTAAAAAATGAGTTTAATGCATATTTAGACAAAAAAAAATTAGATCCTATAGTTTTTGGAATTTATTTCAAAGTTTTTGCAATTACAACAAGAAATTGACTATATAAATTTAGTGTAATTTATTTTTTTATTTTTATTAATCATATTAGTAACTTCTGGTAAAGGATACTTTAATCCAGTGGCGCAGTTAAATAGAACAACCTTGTCATTGGGTGTAATTAATTTTGAAGACATAGCTTGTTCATAAGCACTCATCGTTGCCGCGCCCTCGGGACATAAAAAACATCCCTCAACTGATGCAACCCTATCTCTTGTCTCCATTATATCCTCATCAGAAACAGCAATAGCAAATCCATTACTTTCTCGGACAGCTCTTATAATTAAAAAATCTCCTACTGCAACTGGCACCCTTATCCCAGCAGCTTTGGTGAAGGCATTTTGCCAAACTGGAGCATGTTCATCACCATTTTTCCAAGCCTTAACAATAGGCGAGCAACCCTTAGCCTGAACTGCAACCATTTTAGGTAATTTTCCTTTGATCCAACCAAGTTCTTTTAACTCTAAAAAAGCTTTCCACATACCAATTAGACCAGTTCCCCCTCCAGTTGGATAGAAAATAACATCTGGTAATTTCCAACTAAGCTGTTCTGCAAGTTCAAGACCCATGGTTTTTTTACCTTCAATCCTGTAAGGTTCTTTAAGAGTAGATACATCAAACCAACCAACTTTTTCTTTTCCATCCCCTACTATTTTGCCACAGTCATTGATAAGACCATTAACTAAATAAGTCTCTGCACCAAGAGACTGTATCTCCCTAATATTTATATCAGGAGTATCATCAGGGCAAAAAACAGTTGATCTTATTCCAGCGCATGAAGCATATGCTGCCATAGCTGCTCCAGCATTTCCATTGGTTGGAATAGCTAAATGATTTAATTTGAATTGTTTTGCCATTGATACAGCTAAACATAGACCTCTAGCTTTAAAAGATCCTGTAGGTAATCTTCCTTCATCTTTTATTAAAACCTGGCCCTTATCACTGTTCGAGTAATTTACAGATCTATTTAATTTAATTAAAGGAGTTATTGTTTCTCCAAGGGAAATTCTATTTTTGGGATCAGCTACTGGCAAAAGCGGTGAATACCTCCAAAGTCCATCAACTTTAGAATTAGATATCTCTTCCCTAGATATTTCATTTTTTAATTTTTCTAGATTATATCTAACTAATAAGGGTCTTCCTGCTTCAGATAAACCATGAATTTTATTAGCTTCATATTTCTTCCCAGTTATTGAACATTCTAAATGACTTACATAGCTATTTTCCATAATTCAATCCTATAAATATTAATTACTTATTTTTGCCTGAAATAATATTAATCATTGCTTTTGTTACTTCCTTTGTAGAGCTTTTTCCGCCAAGGTCCTTTGGAAGTATTTTTTTATCAGAAGTAAGTTTTTCAATTGCTGACATTAATCTTTGTGAAGCTTTAAGTTCTCCCAAATTTTCTAACATCATTACAGCTGACCAGTATGATCCAATGGGATTGGCAATCCCCTGACCCATAATATCAAAAGCTGAACCATGGATTGGTTCAAACATTGATGGATGTCTTTTTTCAGGGTCTAGATTACCAGTAGGCGCTATACCCATTGAACCAGATAAAGATGCTGCCAGATCTGTTAAAATATCAGCATGTAGATTAGATGCTACAACAGTATCTATACTTTGAGGATCCAAAACCATTCTAGTAGTCATAGCATCCACAAGCATTTTATCAGTTGTTATATCTCTATAATCTTGCGATATTTCTTCAAAAATCTCGTCCCACATGACCATACCGTGCCTTTGAGCATTAGATTTAGTAACCAATGTTAAAAGCTTTCTTGGTCTAGACCTAGCTATTTCAAAAGCGAACCTTTGAATTCTTTCAACTCCTTGTCTTGTAAAAAGAGTGATATCCATTGCTGTGTCATGACTATAACCTTTATGACTTCTACCTCCAATTCCAGAGTATTCACCTTCAGAGTTTTCTCTGATAAAACTCCAATCAATATCTTTGTTTTCAATGTTTTTTAAAGGTGAAGATATTCCAGGAAGTAATTTTACTGGTCTTAAATTAGCGTATTGATCAAGACCTTGACATATTTTTAACCTTAAACCCCATAAAGTTACATGGTCAGGAACATCTGGATCCCCTGCTGATCCAAAATATATTGAGTTATAATCTTTAAGCAATTCTACGCCATCTTGTGGCATCATAATACCATGTTTTCTATAATAATCAGATCCCCAATCGAATTCAGTAAACTCCATTGGAAGATTGTCAGCAGTTTTTGATAACGCTTTTAAAACTTCAACACCACTATTTATGACTTCAGACCCTATTCCATCACCTGGAATTACTGCTATTTTATACATTAAAACCTCTTTTAAATATTAAATTTAATATTAAATCCAAAAAAAAGGTGATATAAAATTTAATATTTAATTATTTAAATAAATTAATTTGTAAAAATTATTATCATGGTTTTGTTTTCAAAAATTTCTACCTTTGTTTCATCTTCTTATTTGAAATTGTTATGTATAGCAATTATTTTTCTTCTTCTCTCTCCAATAATTTCAATTATATTTTCTAGTTTTGAAAACACCTTTTCTTTGTGGGAACATCTTTTCAAAACTAGATTAAAATTTTATCTGTATAATACTTTCATTCTGATGCTCGGAGTTGGGTTTACAACTTTTTTTATTGGGGTAAGCCTTGCATGGTTAATTTGTAAATATGATTTTTTTATGAGAAATGTAATTGAATGGGCTTTACTTCTACCTCTAGCTTTACCGTCGTATATTGTTGCTTATTGTTATACAGATTTTTTTGAATATAGTGGTTTTTTACAAACAAGTATTAGAGAATTATTTAATTTTGATTCACCAAATGATTATTTTTTTCCAGAAATTAGATCATTAGGAGGAGCTATATTTGTTATATCTTTTGTATTATATCCATACATATACTTAATTACAAAAGTAGCTTTTAAATCGACACCTTCTTCTTTATTTGAATTAGCTGAATTGAATGGAAAAAATCAATTTTATTATGTAGCGCTTCCACTAGCCAAACCTGCTATAATTGCCGGTTTGTCTTTAGTACTTATGGAAACTGTTTCAGATTTTGGTACAGTTGATTTTTTTGCAGTAGAAACAATAACTTTAGGAATCTTTAATCTTTGGCTTGGTATGAATAATTTAGCTGGCGCATCACAACTAGCTTTAATTGGATTTTTCTTTATCATGATATTATTGGCCTTTGAATTATCTGCGAGAAAAAAACAAAAGTTTAATGACACTAAAATCAGAGGATACAATGGACTTAATCAAAAAATATCAATTCACCATAATATTTTTATTTTTTTTATATGCATCATCCCTATTATTTTTGGCTTCATTATTCCAGTATTAATTTTATTTGAAAATTCAATTAGTTATTTTGACATTCAAAATTTACATAATTTAATTTTAATTACAAAGAATTCCTTTTTTATTAGCTTTGTAGCAACTGTAATAATTATTTTAACGACAATTTTACTAACAATAGGACTAAAATTTCATGGTTTTAAAGGGTTGAGTTTTTTGTCCACCATAGCTGGTATAGGTTATGCTTTTCCAGGAGTAATTTTAGCGCTTGGAGCCCTTTTTTTCGTATCATCCCTAGAAACATCAATAAATGCTTTATTATTGTTTCTAAATATAAATCAAAATTTGGTATTAATTGGTTCATTTTATATTTTAATATTTACATATGTTTGCAGATTTAATGCTGTAGCTTTTGGCGCAATTAATAGTGGTATCAATAGATTACCTCCCAATATGGTTGAAGCAAGCTTAACTCTAGGAAATTCTTTTTGGTATAGTTTAAAAAAAGTTTTATTTCCGCTGATAAAACCATCAATCTTAACTGCTGCCATACTCACATTTGTAGATATTGTAAAAGAATTACCGATAACTCTACTTTTAAGGCCCTTAAATTTTGAAACCTTAGCCACTTATGTTTATCAATTTGCCAGTGACGAAATGCTTGGAAGAGCATCAGCGGCAGCTCTTATTATTGTATTAATAGGGCTAATACCTATTTTATTCATAAACAATCTCATGTCTAAAAAAACAATTTAATTGTTTTAAATATTTTATTACATTAGAATATTTATAATTTGAATTAGAGATAAAATATGGCTGAACTATATGATAAGTGTATAAAAAATGGCTTAAGAATGACTTTACCAAGAAAGGTCATACTAGAAGTTATAGAAGATTCTGAAGATCATCCCGACGTAGATGAATTATATAGAAGAGCTGTTTCAAAAGATAGATCCATTTCTATTGCTACGGTTTATCGTACGATTAAACTATTTGAAGAATCAGGAATAATTGAAAGATTAGATATTGGAGACGGTCGCGCCAGGTATGAAGAGGCGGGTGAGCACCATGAACATTTAATCGATATTGAATCAGGTGAAATAATAGAATTTCAAAATGAAGAATTAGAAGAAATGAAAAGACAAGTTGCTCTTAAAATGGGTTATGAATTAGTTGATCATCGTTTAGAACTATTTGGTAAAAAAATTAAAAATTAGGTTTATTTGATATTTTGAACATTTTAAATTTATGTTCTATCATAATAATCATTATCAATTAAGAAACACATAATGAGAAACACCGTTAAAATTATTATTCTTATCTGAAGTTGCAAGGGCTTTTGTGATGCTGCTTCAAAAAAATTCCAATAAAGCGTTTTGGAACTCCTGAAGAATGGGCATGTGTTATTCATTCTATTTGCTCTGACACCTTTTCATATGCTAATGGCACCGAGGTTTAGATATAAGGCGCTTAAACATTATAATTATTTTATCAATAATTTTAACTTAAAAAAGATTATGCTTGCACCTTTTTTTTATTCAAAAGGATTTTTAGGTAATTCATTTTTGGAAATATTATATTTGCTATAGTTACCATCCAACTTTATCAATAATCATTTGCGCCTTTTTAGAGTTTTTTGCTATTTCACTAATAGATAAATTATCAGCCTTAAATGTTCCCCACTCCATAATTTTACCACTTAGCTTCACTTTAGGGTTTACTGGATACTCAAAATTCACTGCTGAATAAATTTTTTGAGCTTTAGGCTGAGTCATCCATTCTAAAAATCGGATTGCTTCTTCGTTATTTTTTGAATATTTTGCAATCGCTCCTCCAGATACATTTATGTGCTGACCTCTTCCACCTTGATTATAAAAAATAACATCCGTGGCTTTTGCCCACTTTTTTTGTTCTGGTTTTTTATTATTAAATTTCATTAGAGCAAAATAATAGGTATTCATTAATACGATATCACACTCACCAGAAAAAATAGCCTTAGCTTGAGCTCTATCATTTCCTTTTGGTTTTCTTGCAAAATTAGATACAAGTCCTTCTGCCCATGCCGTAGCTTTAGTTTCTCCACTATGTGCAACAATTGATGCCAACAATGCCCTATTATATGGGTGACTTCCAATCCTTGTACAAATTTTACCTTTATACTTTGGATTGGCTAAATCCTCTATGTTAAGTATATCATTTTTATTAACTCTTTTATTGGAAACACCAATTATCCTTGCTCTTGTTGATAAACTTACCCATTTTTTATTTATGTCTCTTAAATGTTTTGGCACATTATTATTGATTATTTTTGAGTCTATTTGTTTTACTAGATCCATATCAGCAAGCTCTGATAATCTTGAAATATCTACTGTTAAAATAATATCTGCAGGTGAATTTTTTCCTTCAAGTTTTAGTCTTTGTGCAAGACCTTTTTTGGCGTGAAGTATATTAAACTTTACATTAAATTCTTTTTCATATTGCTTAGTAAATGGCTCTAATAGCGCTGGACTTCTATAAGAGTAAATATTTAGTTCTTTTGCACTGGCACGTTGTAAACCAAAAAACAATATAGATAGACAAAACATTAAGTTAACAAAACAGAATACTAACGATTTTAATTTTTTCATAATAACAGCCTCAAATTTACTTAATAATAAGAATCATTCTCATAATCATTATCATAACTATTATCATTGTCAATGTTTTTTTACCCCCCTCCTATTAATATTCCAGCTCCAAGTACTAATGACCCGCCAAAAACGACTTGAAACACTGCTTTGGTAAACTTAATTTTCATATATTTAGCCTGTATCCAAGCTATTGCCCATAATTCAACAATAACAAAAAACATTGCAATGACTGTAGCAATATAAAAATCTGTAATTAAATACGGCAAAGCATGACCTAACCCACCAATAGTAGTCATTACACCAGAGGCAAATCCTCTTTTAACAGGAGACCCTCTTCCTGATATCACTCCATCATCATGAACTGCTTCCGTAAAACCCATAGATATACCTGCTCCGATTGAGGCAGCAAGGCCAACGAGTAATGTTGTATGACTGTCTTTAGTTGCAAATGCAGTTGCAAAGATTGGAGCTAATGTAGAGACAGAACCATCCATTAACCCTGCCAAACCTGGCTGAACCCAAGTTAATATGAATTGACGTTTATCTTTAACAATTTCATCTTTGGCACTTTTAGTATTTTCAATTTTTGCTAAAATTACGTTTGCCTTATCTCTTAGATCTCTAGTTATTTTTGCTAAATCACCTAACAAATGCCTACAGCCAATGTCTTTTGAATTTTTTGCAGCAATATAAAAATAATCAGCTGAAATATTTTCTATTTTAAGAACTTCAGAACGAACTTCTTCAATGGAATTGAATTTAACTAACCAAAATGGTTTACGTTTATAAAAATTAGAAATTTGATTAGTATCACTAATATTCATTATATGAGAAAATTTTTTTTTGTATAAATTTATTAACTTAAGTCTAAATTCATTTTTAGTGTTAGACATTTTCTTGAATAACTTAGAAGTTTCTGGATAATCTAATATAAAATTTGAAACATAATTATCATAATATTTTAGATCCTCTTCTAAAGCACATATAGCTAAAGATAAAATTTCATAATCTTTTAAATCAACAATAGATTTTTTTTTATTAAATAAGCTGAACAAAAAACAAATTCCTTTCTATAATTTTAATATATTGTTTTTTATAATAAGTCATTGAATTAATTGATTAAAATTGCAAATGATAATAGTTACTAAAATTAATATTATTAAAATGATTAACATTGATATTCATTGTCATTATTAATTAAAACATGTGGATGAATTCAAGCTATATCTCCCAAGATTGACTTAAGTCATCCACATACTATTTTCCTTATTTATTATAAAGCAACAGAAGTTAAATATTGTAAAACTAAGTTTTCAATATTAATGTCAAATAGAATTATATAAGGTTTTATTGATTAAAATGAATCACTTTCAAATAGCAACTGTTCCAGGTGACGGAATAGGTGAAGATATAATTAAATCTGCAACATCAATTATTGATCTATCTTCTGAGATCATTGGTGGATTTAAATGTAACTGGGAAATAATAAATGCTGGCGCAGAGTATTTTGCTAGAGAAGGATGTGATGTAGAACCAGGCGGCGAAGATAAAATCAGTAATGCAGATAGTATTTTTCTTGGGGCAATTGGATTACCAACTGTTAGACACAAAGATGGAACAGAAGTGTGCCCACACCTCAGATTTAGAGAAATGTTTGGATTATATGCTGGTGTTAGACCAGTTAAGGCCTACCCAAACATTGTAAACAGACTAAGTAATGAATTAGCAAGTAAGATTGATTTAGTTATATTGAGAGAAGTCTACAGAAGGATTGTTTTATACGGCAGCTGTGCATAACAGATGTCCAGTAGATAACAATGACGAAGTTCAAGATATTATGCGGATTACTAGAAAGACCACTGAAAAGCTACATGATTTTGCATTTAGATTGGCTAGACAAAGAAAAAGTAAAGGAAAGTTAGGCAAAGTTACTTGCGTTGACAAAGCAAATGTTTTTCGCTCTCAAGCCTTGTTCAGAAAAATATTTGATGAAAGAAAGCATAGTTTCAAGGATATTAAATCAGAGCATTGTTATGTTGATGCAATGGCATTAAACCTAATTAGAAATCCTTGGGAATATGACGTCATGGTAATGGAGAATATGTTTGGCGATATACTATCTGACCTTGGAGGCGGGTTAGTTGGTGGTATGGGGATGGCTTCATGTGCAGAAATTGGTGATAACCATGGCCTATTTCAACCTGCCCATGGGAGCGCTCCAGACATAATGGGAAAAGATAAAGCAAATCCATTAGCCACCATTCTTAGTTCTACTTTGATGCTTGACTATTTATCAGACAAACAAAATTGTAAAAGTGCATCTGATGGTTCAAAACTAATAGAAACAGCAATTGAAGAAGGCTTTGAACGAAATGAATTAAGACCAATGGAGTTTGGAGGCGACATGGGCACAAAATCCGTAACTGATAAATTGATTACATTGTTAAAAGATAAAGGCATTCAAAATAAAGCATTAACCTAATAGGAGTAAAATTAAATAATGTTTGTGATAACTGTAAAATTTGTAATTCATGAAAAAGATACAGAAAAGTTTAAAGTAAGGATTCTACAACAAGCCAGAGATTCTCTTGAACTTGAAAAAGATTGTCACGAATTTGATGTCTGCCATGACCCCAATAACAAAAATATAATTTTTTTGTATGAAACTTATACTAATAAAAAAGCTTTTGATGTTCACCTTAATAGCAAACATTATCTAGCATTCAATGAAGAAGTAACTCCTTGGGTTAAAGAAAAAATAGTAACCCAATTAGAAAAACAAGCGTTATAGAAAAAAGAGCAATTCATGAAATTAGGAATAATAGGCGATGATTTTACTGGCTCATCTGACATTGCAAATAATTTAAAAAAATCAGGGATGCAGGTTTCAATGTATGCAGGTGTTCCCACTCTTCTTCCAGAGGAAACAAAAAAAGAGCTAACTGATGCTGCTGTAATCGCTCTTAAAACTAGAACTATACCAATTAAAGACGCAATAAAAGAGAGCTTAGAGGCTCTTTCATGGCTAAGAGATTGCGGATGTGAACAATTTATTTTTAAATATTGCTCAACATTTGATTCTACAAAAGAAGGAAATATAGGGCCAGTAACTGACGCAATTATGGAAGCATTAAATACAGATTTTACTATTGCCTGCCCATCCTTTCCTGATGCTGGACGAACAGTTTATTTTGGACATATGTTCGTAAATGGAAAACCATTGAATGAATCAGGAATGGAAAATCATCCTCTAACTCCAATGACAGATCATAATTTAGTAAGATGGCTTGATTATCAAACCAAAAATAAAGTTGGACTAATAAACACTCAAGATATTTCAAAAGGAACAGAAAGCGTAAAAGAAAAAATTGAAGGTTTAAAAACCAATGGATATAAATATGCAATTATTGACACAATCAAAAATGAGGATTTTAATATTATTTGTAATGGCGTAAAAGATCTACCGTTTCTAACTGGAGGATCTGGTATTGCTCTTGGATTACCAAAAATTTATAAAGATAGAGGCTTATTGTCTGTATCTAATTTTCAGATTCCTGAAAATAATTCTAATGCAGTTATTTTATCGGGATCATGTTCAGTTACAACAATAAATCAAATTGATATATATAAAAAGAATAATCCATCTTTTTATATTTCTCCTGACGAGGTAATTAATAGTGAAGACTTAATTGAAAAAGTTTTATCATGGATTAAGGATAATGAAACCCTCTCTCCTCTTGTTTACTCATCTTCAGACACTAAAGTTGTATCAGAAAAACAAAAACAATATGGACAAGAAATTTTAGCAAATAAGATTGAAAATTTCTTTGAAGTATTATCAAAAAGACTTGTGAAAGATAACTTTGGAACTTTTATATCTGCTGGTGGTGAAACCTCGGGGGCTATTATAAAAGGTCTCGGGATCCAAGAACTAAAAATAGGCAAAGAAATTGCTCATGGGGTTCCAGCACTTTGGTCGCCACATTCAATCGGTAACAAGCCTGTTTTCGTTACACTTAAATCAGGTAATTTTGGTCAAGATGATTTTTTTAAAAGAGCTTTAAAGGCTCTAAAAAACTCATAATGTTAAATCTTTGAAAATTTTTTAAGAGCTTCAGTAAAAGTTAAACCCTTATCCATCTCATTCATTGCTTGCTTGTCGTCAGCAGAAAATTTTTCAGACGCTATTGTTATTTCTTCAGCATGCTCAGCCGGGAGGCATAAGACACCAGTTCCGTCTGCAACTATAACATCACCTTTCCTCACCCTTACACCGGCACATACTATTGGTTCATTAATAGAAAGAACCTTTATTCTTGTTTTGCCTGGTGTAGGAACCATGTGCTTAGAAAATGCAGGAAAAGAAAACTCTACTATCTCCTCCCTATCACGAATTCCACCGTCAACAACAAGGCCGCCAATACCCTTTAATTTTGCAGCATACGAAGCCATCCCTCCCCATGTCGAAACTTGCGCTCCATCATTTGCAACTACTATAACCTCTCCTGAGCCAGCGGCATCAATCATATGACCTACTTTAAAGTCACTTGTGGAAAAACTTCCAAATGGACCTGTAATTTCCTGAACTGTTACAGCTCTTCCCACAACGGTCATACCCGGACCAGCTGGAGACAAATCATTCATAACACCCTGAAAACCAAAATCGTCTAATGCATTTGCCAGTGTAGGAGTTGCTATTTTTTTCAATCTTTCTAAGATTTTATCATCTACAAACATTATATTTTATTCCTTGTAATTGCTTAAAATTCTAAGTTATTGAACCTTTTATTTCAATTAAGAAACTTAATATTATCCAATTAATTATATTGACGTTTACTCTATATAATTTAAATTATTTATAATATTTAATAAACAAAAAGCATAACTTATGTCTAAATTTACTTTCCCTTCAATTAAAGAAACAAATGATCTTTCAAGTTTACGATTTGAAGTAAGAGGGTTTATTAGTGAATGTATAAACAACAACGAATTTGTTCCAGCGGCTGACTCTTGGGTTTTTGCTGCAGACCCTGAATTTAGTAGAAAACTTGGATCAAAAGGCTGGCTTGGAATGTCATTCCCTAAACAATATGGAGGCAATGAAAGAACTGCCCTTGAGAGATATGTTATTACAGAAGAACTTTTAGCTTCAGGAGCGCCTGTTGCCGCTCATTGGATTGCAGACAGGCAAAGTGGAAGTCAGATTTTAAGGTATGGAACAGAGAAACAAAAATCATCAATAATTCCTAAAATAACTTCTGGTGAATGTTTTTTTGCTATAGGTATGAGCGAACCAGACTCTGGTTCGGACCTTGCTTCTGTAAAAACTAAAGCAACAAAAACTGTAACTGGATGGAACTTGGAAGGACGTAAAATTTGGTCTACTGGCGCCCATCTATGTAACTATATGATAGTTCTTGCAAGAACTGGCCCTCCATCTGAAAAAAATAGACATGAGGGTCTTTCCCAATTTTTAGTTGATTTATCTCTTCCAAACGTAAACATCACGGGTATACCAGATATGACTGGTCAGCGTCATTTTAATGAGACCTTATTTGACAATGTTCAATTGTCTGAAGATGCATTATTAGGTGAAGAGGGTAAAGGCTGGTCACAAGTTGTTGGTGAACTAGCTCTTGAACGATCTGGTCCCGAAAGATTTCTCTCTCACTTTACTCTACTTGATAGATTTATTAATGAATTTCGAAATAAATTATTGAAATCTGGTTCAAATATAATTGGTAAGCTAATTGCTGAATTACAAACATTAAGAAGAATGAGTTTTTCTATAGCATCAATGTTACAAAATGGAGAATCTCCTGAGACACAGGCAGCTTTTGTAAAAGAGCTAGGTAATAAATTTGAAAAAACGATGATTGAAACATTAAGAGAGTTTTCAAATATTATTCCACTTTATGAGTGGCCAAACCAATTACAAAATTTGTTTGAGGATGCTACTCTAAGAATACCTTCCAATTCGTTAAGAGGTGGCACAACTGAAATTATGAAAGGAATAATAGCTAGGCAGTTAGGTTTAAGATGAATGAAGAACTGGCTATTATTTTAGAAACAGCCTCTAAAATCTTCAACAAACATGTCAATCACGATCTACGTCAGTTCATAGATAAAGAAAATATAAATTTGATAAATTTATGGAATGATATTGAAGAACAGGGTCTTTCAAAGATAATTGTTAAAGAAAAATTTAATGGGTCAGGATTACCATTTTCTTTTATTTTACCCCTCATCAAAATGTCTAATAACTTTGGAACGCCTCTACCATTTTCAGAAACAATATTAAGTAATTACTTATTATCTGAATCTGATATTAACCCACCAAATGGCATAGTAACTTTTGCAACTGATGGCGTAGACATTAATATTACAAATAATAAAATTTCTGGAAATTTACGTTCTATTCCATTTTTAAACTTAACAGATAAAATTATCCTTATTACTGAAATTAAGAATATTAAAAATATTATTCTTTTACATAATACAAGCGAAAAACTTCAGCCTAAAAAAAACTTTCTAGCTGATCCACGCTTTGATTTACAAATTAAAAACTGTGAAATAATAGATATAAAGCCACTAAACTCAAAAATTGATTTCAATCATTTGGGAGCTCTGATGAGATCTGCTCAGATGATTGGTTCAATGGAGAAGGCTTTAGCCTTATCAATTGATTATTGCTCTCAAAGAAAACAATTTGGAAGAACATTGTCTAAGTTTCAAGCTATACAACATCAAATTTCAGAAATGGCCGTTGAATTATCTGCTTCATCAGCAGCTTTATCTGCTGTAGGAAACATAGATGAAGCCAATAAAAATATTCAAGATATTGCTATATTGAAAATAAGAGCTGGAATTGCAGCAGGAAAAATTATTGCTATTTCTCACCAAGTTCATGGTGCTATTGGCTTTACCCAAGAATATGAATTAGCTTATTTTACTAGAAATCTTAATAGTTGGAGAAATGATTTTGGAAATGAAAATTTTTGGGAAACTTTTTTAGGAAAAAAATTCTTAGAAAACAACAATCAAAATTTATGGGAATATTTAACTTATTAATACTTAAATTTTAAAAAGGAACAGAATGTCAAAATCAGTTTTATATGAACAAGATAAAAGAATTGTTAAAATTACACTTAACAGACCTGACACAAGAAATGCTCTTTCAGATGATATAATTGATGGATTGGTAAATTCATTAAAAAAAGCAGATAAAGACAAAAATGTTGGTTGCATTATTTTGACTGGAGCTGGAAAAAGCTTTTCATCTGGTGGAAACCTTCAAGAAATTAAAAACATGACCACGAAAGATAATATGTCACTTACTGAGTTAGAAGATTGGTACAGGTTTGGCATCCAAAAAATACCTCTTACGATGAACTCAATTGATGTTCCTGTCATAGCAGCGGTAAATGGACATGCTATTGGTGCAGGAAATGATTTATGTACAATGTGCGATATAAGAATTGCTGCAGAAGATGCAAAATTTTCTGAGAGTTTTCTTAGAATTGGAATTATACCAGGTGACGGAGGATCCTGGTTTCTTCCTAAAATAATAGGCCTTGCAAGAGCAAATGAAATGATTTTAACGTGCGATGTTCTCGACGCTTATAAGGCATTAAATTGGGGGCTTGTATCAAAAGTTGTTAAGAATGAAGAATTATTGGATGAAGCTTATAAAATAGCTGATAAAATAGTATCTCAACCTCCTGAAGCTTCAAGGAGAGCTAAAAGGTTATTAAAAATGTCACAAGATGTACCTTTAGACAAAGCTCTAGAAATGGCAGCTAGTCAACAAGCTATTCTTCAACAGCTTGATGATCATAGAGAGGCCATAGACGCACTTTTAGAAAAAAGAAAACCTAATTATACTAATTCTTAGAATTATAAATACATTTAAAGTAGTCAAGTAAAAGAACTATCTTATTCTTTCTAGAATAGAGACATAATTCGCTACTGAAGCACCACCCATATTAAAAATGCCTGCTAAATTCGCATCTTGAATCTGCATGTCTCCTGCTTCACCAGTCAACTGCATAGCAGACATTACATGTTGAGAAACGCCTGTTGCACCAACTGGGTGTCCTTTTGACTTCAAACCTCCTGATGGATTTATAGGCAGTTTTCCATGCTTATGAACCCAGCCCTCTTCAATGGCTTTATAGCCTTCACCTACTTTGGTTAAACCCATTGCTTCGTATTCGATAAGTTCTGCAATAGTGAAACAGTCATGAGTTTCGACAAAAGATAAATCATCTAGGTTTATTTTTGCATCTTGTAAGGCATTACTCCAAGCTTGACGAGCACCTTCAAATTCAGTTTTTTCTCGCTTACTTAAAGGTAAAATATCATTCACATGTCTTCTTGCTCTAAATGCGATTGCTCGTTTAGCCGAAAGAGCAAGATCAAAGTCTTGAATAATTAATGCAGCTGCGCCATCTGATACCATAGAACAATCTGTTCTTCTAAGTGGCTCGGCAACATAAGGGTTTTTGTCTGAAATAGAATTGCAAAAATTAAAATCAAGATTTTTTTGCATATGAGCTAGTGGATTAAAATACCCGTTTGCATGATTTTTAGCTGCTATCTTAGCTAATATATCTGACTTATCTCCATATTTTTGAAAATAAGCATTTGCAATAGTGGCAAATACGCCCGTAAAACCTCCTTTTGTATCGCCTTCTTCAGGTCGATAACTAGCCCCTAAGAGAATGTCACCAACTTTCTCAGAAGATGTATCTGTCATTTTTTCAACACCAACAACAAGCGTAGTTTTAGCTCTTTTAGCTTCTATTGCATTCATTGCTGTGTGGATAGCTGCAGAGCCAGTTGCACAAGCGTTTTCAACTCGCATAGCAGGAACATACCTTAAGTCTAACTGAGAAACAGCAGGCAAAGCACCATGAAAATCTTGTTTTTGAAATCCATTGTTAAAAGTACCTACAAAGATCGCATCAATATCTTTTGGTGATATTTCAGCATGATTTATTGCTTGTTGAACAACATCAGCAATCATGTTTTCGGATGTTTGTTCTTTATTTATACCAAATTTATTGTGTCCCCAACCAGTAATACAAGATGACATATAGACCTCCAAAATATTATTTTAATTACAAATCTTCATAAGTAAATTTAAAGTTTCCTTTGCATGTGTGTACATGGCATTGTGACCTGCATGTAATTCAAAAATTGGCCACTTACTTTTCCTTACAACTTCTCTTGAACTTTCTAGAGATTCATAAACAGGATTAGTACAAAAGATATAACTTAGAGGAAGGCCATTTCCAATTTCATTTTTTAACTTTAGCTTAGATTGAAAAGTACTAATGGGGTGAGGTGTTAATTGTTTGTTAAGCATAATTGATTTTCTGATATCAAAAACTCCAAATGCCTCTGGATTAGGTGCTGGGACTGAAAGTTTACCTTCTGATTTTTCAGCAAGCGCAATTCTTTCTTTAACCACTTCAGGTGGAGCTATATCAAAAGGACTTTGACCATCAGATAAAATTACTGCGTCGAAGTAAATAAGTCTATTAATTCTATCTTTCAATATGTCTGCCACACCACTAATTGTGCTCCCAGCAAAACTATGTCCAACTAATATTACATTGTCTAAATTATTGAAAATAATATGATTAACAATATCTTCAATGAAAGTATCTAAGGTAATGTTTGAAGATAACAAATGCTTTCTTTCACCTAAACCCGTTTGTGTAGGGCAAGTGACACTATAACCTTGATAGATTAAAGATTGCGCAACCTCTGTCCAAACCCATCCACCGTGCCATGCTCCATGAATTAAAACAAAATGGGGTTTATTATTTTTCATATCACTCTCTTTAAATTAATGAATAAAATGATAATATATATATCATTATAATAAAGTATATTGATCAACTAATTTTGTCTCGAGCTAATTTAAGAATTATCATGAAAACAATTAACATCGCTATCTTTGGAAGCTCAGGAGCAATTGGAAAGGCTTTATGTCTTGAGTATTCAAAATATGAAAACGTAAATAAAATTTTCGCTTTTTCAAGAACTGGTGAGAGCTTAAATAACAATTTGGTTACATCAAGAAAAGTTGACTATGCAAACGAAGAAAGTTTGAAAATTGAAGCACAATCTCTTGACTATAGATTAGATGTTATTTTGATAACAGTTGGTGCTCTAGACAATCCAGAGAAATCAATAAAAGACTTTTCTGCAAATAAATTCATAGATATGTTTAATGTTAATACAATACCGACTGCTTTAATTGCTAAATACTTTTTGCCTTTACTTCATCGAGACAGAGTAACTAAATTTGCTTCTTTATCTGCTAGAGTAGGAAGTATTGAAGACAACCAACTAGGTGGTTGGTACTCTTATCGTGCATCTAAGTCAGCTTTAAATATGATTTTAAAAGGGCTTTCTATTGAACAAAAAAGATTGAACCCTGAAAGTATAATTTTTGGGTTACATCCTGGAACAGTAGATTCTAAGTTATCACAACCATTTCGGAAAAAGAATAAAGAATATTTTACACCTGAATTTTCTGCCCAAAAGTTAAGGGAGGTAATTGAAAGTAAATCTATAAATGACAACGGCAAAATATTTGCTTGGGATAATAAAGTAATTCCATACTAAGTGTTAGGCTTATATTCCGGTATATTGTAATTAGTAAGATGTTTCTGCCAAAACTCATCTGTAAAACTTTTTCCCAACCTCATGAAAATGTAAACTATACATAATGTCAAAACCGCTCTTAAAAAAAGAGTTACAATTATATTAGAACCTATTAGAGATACAACTGCAGTATCTTCTATTATACTGTGAAGCATTCCTATTAGAATTATGATACCAAACACATCCTTGTAATGTAATTTTCCAGTTTTAACTTCCTTAATTAAAAGACCTGCTCCAAAACCAATCCCTAAAGTGACCCCAACAACGGCAATCGTAGAAGCTTTTTCTCCAACACCAAGAAAATTCAAAAAAGGCTTTAAAGCTTTTTCAATTAATCTCTCAACACCTATATATTTTAAAAAATCTAAAATTATTACTAACGCAACAATTATAATAAATATCATAGCAAGTCCCTTCAACTGGGACAAAGCCCAACTTAAAATATCTGGCGCACTTTCTAAGCTTGGTAATAAAATTGTAGCTGAGTAGTTCATATATCCAGTAATCTGGAAAAACAAATTTAGAAGGTAGCATGACAAAACACCGAGACCTAGCCTAACAAATATCATTGCACGAGCTCTCACTCCTGCTTTTCGACAGATAATAACTTCTATAGGTAAAGAATGAGTAAATAATATTAATAACCCTAACACACTTGCCTGTGCAGCTGTAAAAGTTTCATCAATTGGAAGCCCTGAAAAAATTATTAAACCTGCATAAGGACTTGTAAGCATCGATGTTGTAAATACTAAAGAAATAGCCTCAGGTAATCCCAATAAAAGCATTAAAGGGGCACAAAATGTATTTAAAACCTGAACAAAACCTATTTCCTCTAATATTTTAATAACTATGAGAGTTGGTATCATCACTTTGAAAAGTTCTAGAGTTATCTCATAAGATGATATGGATAGTTCTTTAATTTTATTCATAAATCATTCTCTAAAAAGGTTAACTATATTGAAATTTATCTTTTTGAAAATAAATCTTCCACATTATAAACGTAACTATAAGTAGATTTGTGAAATTCCAAAAAATTCCATTCACAAATGCTAATTTATATGATTGGGTTAAGTCAAATATTTCACCTGACATCCAGCCACCTAGACCCATACCAACAATTGTAGCCATAATCACTAAACCAACTCTTTCTCCAATTTCTTCAATAGGCAAATATTTTCTTATTATCATTGCATATGCCGGGACAATCCCTCCCTGAGAAAGCCCAAACATTAGTGAAACTATATAAAGTGATAATTGACTGTCAAAGGGTAAGAAAAATACCAATGAAAGCATTTGTAAAAAAGACCCTATAAACAAAGTATAAACTGGGCCAATTTTATCAGATAAATATCCAAATCCAATTCTGCTTATCATTCCTGAAAAGAGCATTACAGACAACACTTGAGCACCTATTCCTAATCCAAAACCTCTTTCAACGCATAAGGCTACGATATGTACTTGGGGCATTGCCATTGCTAAGCAACACCCAATACCTGCTAAAATTAATAAAATTTGTAATGTGCTTGGTGATAAATTATTTAGAGAAGTGTTTTTGGTAGCTATATCATTACCAGATATATTGTTTGCAATGTTGTTTTTTAAGAAATAAGCAATGGGAAACATAATGGTTGCACAAATGATTGCTATTATAAAATAAACGTCTTTCCAGTTATTTGATTCTAGAAAAGAACTTATGAGAAGTGGCCAAAAGGCTCCCGCCACGTAATTTGCACTAGCTATAATTGCTACTGCTAAGCCTCTTCTTTTTTCAAAGAAATTACCAATATCAGCCATTGCAGGCCCAAAAAAAGTAGCTGCAGCAGTTCCCATAAAAATTTGTAAAATTAATAAATGCCAGAATTCAGTTGAAATTATCGCTGTTAAATACGAAGAGACAAGTATAAATGTTGCAAAAATAATTGGTATTTTTAATCCAAATCTATCAATAACTTTTCCAATTAAAAAATTACCAAGCCCAAAACCCACCATAGTAGTCGCATATAGTAAACTTGCCTTACCTCTATCTATATTAAACTCAGTTTCAATAGCAGGCATAACAACGACTACTGACCACATACCTACAGTACCAACGACACCTATTGTAAATAGAAGTATCAACCTTAACCATGACTTCAAACTGTCTTGTTCAATTGAAGTTATTGTATGTCTGTTTTTTATAGAATCAACCATCAGTTACTTTCAGAAAATTTATTATATGATACCCTTATCTTTAAGGTTTATAATTTCACTTTTAGAAAGACCAATTTTTTCTGACAGTATTTCATCTGTATGTTCTCCTAGTAAAGGAGGTGGCATCCTGTAGGTTGGAGGTGTCTGTTCCATTTTAATTGGATTTGCTATCAACTTTAAAGGAGCCTTCCCTGTTTTTTTATGATCCATCTGGACAACCATTTCTCTTGCTTTAACATGAGGATCAGAGAAAACTTCGCTTAATGTATTGATTGGGCCACAACCTATTTTTTGCTTTTCCAATTCTGTTAACCACCAATCAGATTTATGTTTTTTAGTAATCTCGTTTAAAGTATTTGTAACAAATTCTCTATTTGAAACTCTATCTGCGTTAGTTTTAAACCTTTCATCTCCTAGTAACTTTTCTTCACCAGCCAACTTACAAAACCTTTCAAAAGTAGGATCGTTACCTATCGATAAGACTATATAACCATCTGAAGTTGGCATTACTTGGTAAGGGACAATATTGGGATGTTGATTGCCTAGTCTGTCAGGGTTTTTATCAGTAGAAAGATAATTCATCCCCTGGTTTGCTAACCACGCGACATGAGTATCCAGCATTCCAATATCAATGAATTGTCCTTGACCTGTTTGAATTTGATGCCTTACTGCAGCTAATATTCCTACTGATGCAAACATTCCGGCCATTAAGTCACCAATTGGAACTCCTACTTTCATAGGTTCACCATCTGGATCTCCGGTAAGTGACATAACGCCACCCATAGCTTGAATTAAACCGTCATACCCAGGCCTAGACGCATATGGTCCGGTTTGACCAAAGCCAGTGATTGAGCAGTAAATTAATCTTGGAAAATCTTTTTTTAAGTCTTTGTAACCAAGACCATATTTTTCTAAAGTACCTGTTTTAAAATTTTCAACTAAGATATCACAGTCTGACAACAATTTTCTTACTAGGCCTTGTCCTTCTTTCTCACTTAGATTTATTGTAATAGATTTTTTATTTCTATTTGCCCCACAATAATACGCGCTTAAATCAGTATCTTCACCATTATCATTTTTAACAAATGGTGGAGCAAATCCACGAGTATCATCACCTCCTCCAGGCCTTTCAACTTTAATTATATCAGCGCCAAGATCACCAAGCATTTGAGTGCAATATGGACCTGCCAATACTCTAGTCAAATCTAAAACCTTTATACCTTCAAGTGAATTATTCATGATTTATATCTCTTACAGTTTATAAAATTTTATTTATTTTTTTGAAATATACCCAAAAACATTAAACATTGCATTTTTTTTATAAAATTTTAGATTTACTAAAATTCATTTAACTTTATTGTATATTCTTAACATCTTAAATAAAAATTACCAATAAACTTATCCTAGAGAATTAAATGACAAAATTAGATATTAACAAGCCAAAATTTGGTGAATTAACAAAAATAGCATCAGATTTATATTGGGCACATTTTGAACTACCTTTTCGTTTGAATCACGTAAATTTATTTCTAATGGATACACCTGAGGGTATTTTAATCCTTGATGCAGGATTGAAATCTGAACACTCTGAAGAACATTGGGAGGCGTTACTTAACGGTCCACTAAAATCAAAAAAATTTGCAGGCATTGTAATAACTCATTACCATCCTGATCATATTGGTATGGCTGGATGGTTACAAAAAAAGCTTAACATAAAATGTTACACAACGGAAAAAGAGCTTTTCACCGCTAAAACATTTAGATCAATGCCAGATGATGAATATGCTAAAATATTTAGAAATGTTTTTGTTCGCGCAGGTATGAGTGAAGAGGATATTATTGCCAAAGGCCCTGCTACAAGATTATATAAAAATAGAGTTTATGAACTTCCAGAATTCGAAATTATCAAAGCTGGTCATGAATTTATTTCAAATGATGGAAAATGGATTGTCAGAACCGACTCTGGTCATTCGCCCGAACATATTTCTTTATTAGATAAAGAAAGAAAATTGTATCTTTCTGGAGATTTTTTATTACCAAGAATATCTCCTAACATTTCAGATAATTTTTTTGACCCTTTGGATGACAGGTTAGGTGAATATCTAAAATACTTAAATGAAATACAAGAAATTGGACCTGAAACCAGTGTTTTCCCATGTCATGACTGGCCATTTGACGAAGGTGCACAAAGAGCCAAAGATTTAATAAAGCATCATAATCATAGATTAGCCTTAATAATTGAGGCTTTAAAAAAGAAAAGTATTACTATCATGGATTCCATAAGCATTATTTTTGATCGAAAAATTGGTGATGAACAAATGCACTTTGCTATTGGAGAGGCTCGAGCACACCTCATACACCTTGATGTGACTGGTCGGGCAAAAAGCGAAATAGATGAACGTGGGACAGTTCACTATAAGAAAATTTAAAAATTATGAAGGGTTTTATTATACAGCTTTTAAAGTTGGTGATTTATTAGGTAAAAGCATTCCAGCTATAATCACACTTATCGATATTAAGGCTAAACATTGAAGTACAAAAGAAAAATCATACCCATTTTTTAGTAATAAAGACGTAATTGGTAAAACACTTGCACCAGCTGATAAATTTATCATGAATTTTATAGAAAGAACTCTTCCTCTCCAACTATCTTTAACATATTTAACTAAAATAACGTCAGTAATTGGGACTTGCCCAAAAACAAAAATCATCGCTGCTAACATAATAAATAATAAACCAAAATCAGACGACTGACTTGCTATATAAATAAAAATCAATTGCCCTAAACCCATGGCAGCCAGAACATATTTTGGAGGAATTTTATCAACTAACCATCCTGTTCCTATTTGTGAAAAAGACGCAATGGCATAAACTAATCCTGCTAGAAGACCTGTTATTGCAACATCATTTGAAATTTGTAACATGTTAACTTCAAACAACCTTGGTATAAGAAAAGTTAATGATCCAAATATAAACCCTCCTGAAAGAGTAACTATACTCAAACAAAATAAAACAGTTTGCCATCCTTCAGTTAAAACAGATGAAGATTTACTGTTTTTAGTATTATCTACTTTCACTTCGGTTTCATTTTGTTCAATAAAAGCAAATAGTTGAGATATTCCAAATAACAAACACATTATTGAAGGAATCAAAAACCCTAAACGCCAATCAGCATACGCTATTAAAAATCCTGTTAGTATTGGAGCTAATGCAACACCCATATTTCCCCAAACTCCATTTATTCCTAATCTCAAACCAACTTTTCCTGGACGCTTAACAATCATTGCTATTCCTACTGGATGGTAAATTGCAGCAAAGAAACCTAATATACCAAGCGACAAACCCAACATTTCCGTAGATTGTGAAAATGCAGCTAAAATAGAACCTAATCCAAGGCCAAAAGGATAAACTGTAATTAGAATAGCTCGTGAGTATTTGTCAGCTAGCCATCCAGCTAAAGGTGCAGCTGCACCAAATAAAACAACTCCTAGAGTTCCATAAACAATTATTTCCTCATAACTTAGGCCAAATTCTCTTCCAGCATCGAAGGCAGCCTTTGCAAATATAAGCATCATAAAATGATCTAAGAGATGACCTATATTGAGATAAAGATCAGGTATCGAATAACTTTTGGAGCTATCAAAAGATATAATTTTCATAATTAAAGTAACCGTAATTCAATTTTATTCATTAAGATAAAAAAGTTGTATAATCCGTATGTTTTAATTTTTCTACCCTAAGAGCATTTTCAGGTGCATTAGTATCCTCATAACCAATAGATACTCCACAAACTAACATTTCATTTTCTTTAAAATTTAGATGCTCAGAAATTAAGGTATGAAATTTAGTAAACGCAACTTGACCGCACGAATGTAAACCCTCACCTCTGGCACCTACTAATATGCTTTGTATAAACATACCAACATCCATAAAAGTACCAGTGGCTAGCCTTCTATCCATAGTGATAAACATTCCAACAGGGGCACCAAAGAAATGGAAATTTTCCTGCATTTGTTTATCTCTAGCTTCAAAATCATCTCTTCCAATATTTAATAACTTATAAAGTTCAAAGCCCACTGCTCTTCTTCTAGAAACGAAGGGCTCAAACCATTCAGTAGGATAATAATCAAATTCTTGCTTAAAATTTTTTGCAGACCCATCTTCAATAGATCCTAAAATAGATTTAGTTATAGCTTCTTTTTTCTTCCCTTCAACTACGTAGACATGCCAAGGCTGAATATTATGACCACTTGGTGCAAAGGCTGAGCACTCTAATATATTTTTTATTTTATCTTTAGGTATTGGATCAGGTAAAAATCTTCTAACTGATCTTCTTGAAATAAAAGCCTCTTTAACATCCATAATTCACGCCTCAATGTAAGAAGTTAATAAAAATAGTTAACTATTTAACTATTTACATATTTTATTTTTAATCAATTAATTAATTAATTTATTTAGTTTTCTGCAAAGATTTTCCTAAAGAAGTTTACTTTATCAATTCTTGCAAATAAATATGGTTGGGTTTCTTTTATAGATTCTGTTATTCTGTTGGTCTTAGAAAAGTTGATTTTTGTTTTTATTTTATTATCAGCAATTTGTGTTGGTTTTTTCTTGTTTGACTTCCAAAAACTTAAAACTTTCTTCAAATATGGCTTGTTTTTAACTGGGTCGGAAGAATGATAATGTTTTATGGCTTTTTCCCATGAACCATGTTTGTTTTTTAACTGTATCAAAAATGACGCTGCATAAGAAACATTTGGTTCAATAGATAACATGTCTTTTATATTTTTAAAGTTCTGTTTATGCCATTTTAAGTTAATTTGCATACAACCCACATCAAGATTATTATCACCTTTTTTAGTATGCTTTAATAAATATGATTTCATCTGATTTTTGTTATCGAAAAACAAACTTTTTCCAGCATGGTTAATTGTCCAAGGCCATATCACCATTTCATTATTTTTTAATATTCTTCCCGCTTCTGCTCGACCAATTCCCAAAAGTAAGCCACTTGGAATGTCAGTTATATTTTCAATATTTCGAATAACATCTTTGCATTTAGATTTAATTTCTAATGCAAATGAACTTTTCAACATAAATAATATGTATGCTGTAATTATTAAGGTAATATTAAACAACTTTTTTAAGGACATAATAAAGGTAATTAGCAATCAGTATGCCATATAAAAAATCATCTTAATTTTTTATAGTCTGGAGACCTTTTTTCTAAAAAAGAGTCTATACCTTCTATACTTTCATTGTCTCCTTGAGATTGAACCATGAAATCTGTTTCTAATTTGATTTGTTCAGTAAATTTATTACCGTAGGCAGACCTAGTTAATTTTTTAATTCTTGATATTGAATTTTTAGGAAGATTTTCAAAGTTTTTTGAGAGTTCCATTGCAGTTTCTTTTGCATTACCTTTTTGAGCTAAAACATTAACGGCACCGATTTGATATAATCTAGAAGAATCAATTTTTCCTCCTATCATGGCCATTTCAGAAAGTAATTGACGTGGCATTGTTTCAGACAAAAATTTTGTTGCAGCTCCGTCAGGAGTAAGACCAATTTTTACATAAGCTAAAGAAAAGAATGTGTGTTCACTCATAACAACAAGGTCGCATGCCATAGCCAATGATACACCTGCGCCAGCTGCACCACCCTCTATTGCAGAGATCACAGGTTTTGAACAATTATATATAGCTTCTATAGTTCCATTTAATTGATTTAAAGTTTCATATCTTTGTTCTTCGGTCATTGAACGTCTTGTTTTTAACGCATTCAAGTCACCTCCTGCACAAAAAAAATCTCCTGCACCCGTGATTATAATTGAAAAAACATCTTTGTTTTCTTCTGCCATTTTAATTGAAGATTGAAACTCATCATGAAACCCTTTTACCATTGAATTTCTTTTTGTAGGGTTATTTAAAGTCAATAACATTGTGTTGCCATGGATTGTATTTTCAATAATAGACATATAATTCCTGTATTTTAAAAATTTAAAGATAATATATTATTGAATTTAATGATAAGTTTCGTCAACCTTCAAAAAATAAAAATAGGAATTTATACACATGATGGAAAAAGAGAAGGCATTAAAATTAATTATGAATGCAGCTCTAGAAGCCGCCATGCCAAAAGGTAAGTTTAAACATATTCCTACCCCCCCTAAAGGAGATTTAATTTTATTAGGTGCAGGGAAAGCTTCTGCTAGCATGGCTGCTGAGTTTGAAAATAGCTATAACCATCCATTGAAGGGATTAGTCATAACAAGATATGGACATTTTACAGATACTAAGTTTGTTGAAGTTTACGAAGCTTCACACCCAAATCCTGATCAAGCAGGTTTGTTAGCCACCCAAAAGTTATTCAATATAGCAAATAAAGCAACAAAGGATGATCATATAGTTTTTTTAATTTCTGGAGGAGCATCATCACTACTCACTTTACCTTTTAATGGTGTTTCATTTGAAGAAAAACAAAGAATAAATAATGAACTTTTAAAATCTGGTGCTCCTATTGATAAAATGAATATCGTTAGAAGGTCACTTTCTCAAATCAAAGGAGGGCGACTAGCTGCAGCTATTTTTCCTGCAAGTCTTACAACTTATATGATTTCAGACATACCAGGTGATGATCCAGCCTATATTGGTTCCGGGCCCACTATTCAAGCAAATGGGAAGAATGAAGACGCTATTTCTATATTAGACAGTTATAAAATAAATATTAGTAAGGAGATTCATAATATTATTATTAAAAATTCATTACCCCAGCTTCATAATACTCCTAGGTATATGCTTGCAACTCCAATGATGGCGCTTAAAAATGCAGCTAAAGTAGCAGACGAACAAGGTTTTATTCCTATAATTTTGTCTGACACTTTAGAAGGTGAAGCTCATGTAGAGGGAAAAAAAATGGCTGAATTAGCACTGCAAATTAAAAAAGATAAAAAATATAAAAATATAAATTTGAATAAACCCCTAATACTTTTATCCGGAGGAGAGACAACAGTTACAGTTAAAGGTGATGGTAAAGGTGGAAGAAATACAGAATTTATGTTATCCATGGCCATAAGCTTGGATAAAATGAAAGGCATTAGTGCTCTGGCAATTGATACAGATGGTATCGACGGCATTGAGGATAATGCTGGTGCATATATATCTGAAAATACTCTAAATAAGGCTAGTTCTCCTAATAAGAACCCAGAAAATTATCTAAGTAACAATGACTCATATACATTTTTTAAATCAATAGATGATTTGATATATACTTCACCGACATTAACAAACGTGAATGATTTTAGAGCAGTTTTAATTGAACCTTAAAAACAATTAAGGGCTAACAGGTATTGTTTCATTGAACCCTGGAAGTTTTAATGCAACATTTTCGTACCATTTTTTAATATTAGGTCTATTGGTTTCCCAGTCCCTTACATTCCTAAATGTCAAATAACCTAGTGCAGAAGCTAAACCAATATTAGCAGCATCAAATCCCGATGGATCAGTCCAATTAACTATATCCAATTCTATGAAATCTAGGGATTTATCGATTTTCCCTATTTGCAAATCCAACCACATTTTAGAAGGAACTTCGCCACCTGCATATCTATCGGAGTAAACTACCAATAAAGAAGCGTCAATTATTCCTTCAGCCAGTGCTGATCTTGATAAAATTGTATCTCTATCTTTTCCAGAAGCAGGAATAAGGCCACCGCCTTCTCTATTAAAATAGTCGATAATTACTCTACTATCAAAGAGACAATCTCCATCAGGCTTTTCAACTATTGGTATTTTCCCTAAAGGATTTTTACTTCTTATGTCTTTATCATCAGTGAGAAGTTCTAATTGTTTATCTAAACCTGATCTAAAAGCAGCTAGCATTACTTTACGAACATATGGAGAAGCAGGACTGAAAGTTAATTTATACATTACAACACCTTTAAAATTATAGTTTTAAAACTTAGATTGCTTTAATGCAAACTTTAAAATTTGATGCTATATTTATATTTTAACAGAAGGCTTTTATGAAGTATCTAATTGTGACACAGACTTTTCCTCCAAAATCAGGTGGAATGCAAACAGTAATGGAGACAATAAGTAAAAAGCTAGCAACTTTTGAAGAAACACATGTTTTTCCTGATCACTTTCTTAAAAAAAACTTTAACATTTCTAATTCCAATTTTCATATTCATAACAACTTCACTCCAAAGTTATTAAGACATATCGTGAAAAAGAATTTAGTAGCCAAAATATATGAAGATAACGACATAGTTATTTGTGACAGCTGGAAATCTGTTAACGCAGTTCCAGAAAAAGTAAATAAAATTATAGTGTTCGCCCATGGACAAGAATATTTAGCAACCAAAAAAGCTAATCAAATCAAGAAATCGCTTTATAGAGCTAATCATATAATCAGCAGTTCTAATTATACTCTAGATTTAATAAATAATATGAATATTACAGAAATTAAAAAATCCGTAATACCACCTACCTATTCACTAAAAGCAACTGATGAAAATAATATTTTTAAACAACCAACAAAAAAAGTATCAATACTTTCTATTACAAGACTTGAAGAAAGAAAGGGTATTATACCTGTTTTAAAATCTTTAGGTTATCTTCATAAAGAAAAATTAATAAAACCTTTCATATGGGAAATATGTGGAGAAGGAAACCAAGAAACTGAAATTAAAAATTATATTGATAATTTAGGTTTGAGCAAACACGTCAGATTACTAGGAAGAGTTTCTAATGAAATAAAAAATCAACTTCTAAAAAAAGCAGATCTTTTTGTAATGCCCTCTTATAAAGTTAGAAATTCTATTGAAGGTTTTGGTATTTCTTATATTGAAGCTGCTTCTTATGGTGTACCGTCAATTGCAGGAGTTGAGGGTGGAATTAGAGATGCAGTCTTTGATATGAAAACTGGTTGGTGTGTTGACCCATTAAATTCAAGCCTGCTTTTAGATACTATTAAGGAAGCTATAAATAACGAAAGTAAAAGAAAAAAATTTGGATTAGAAGCAAAAAAACAATTCTTAAAAAAATTTCTAGGAGAAAAAGTTTTCAGGAAATTTATGAACACCATTAATTCCTAAATCTAAATTAAATCTTTTATCTTCTAATTTAGTTTTTATGTTTCCGTAATAATGAGGGAAAAGATCCCCATCCCTAGATGCTTCCCATTTAAGTTTATTTTGTATTTTTTTTTCATCAAATTGTATAATTAACAGACCGTCTTGACCTGCAAAATGTTTTGAAACTGTTACTTGTATTTGATTAATTGTAGATAAATGAATAAAACCGTCATTTATATCAACCTCTGAACCTGAATAAAAACCAACCTCACTTGCATCATTCCATTCTTTTTTTGAACATACTTTATATATGTATGTCATTAAGAATTCTCACTCATAAACTTGTCGATTAAATCAATTAGAATTTGTGGCTCATCTTCTTGTGAATAGTGTCCAGCATTTGGTATTTTAGTAACACTGGAATTAGGAAATAGAGCTTTAAAATCTCTAATTGCATAGTCTGGGTCTATGGCTTTATCTTGCATGCCATAAGCTAAAATTGCAGGCTTAGAGCATAATTCGCTCAAATTACCCTGCTTAATACCTTCAACTATAAATGGTACAATTCTATTTAAAAGCGCATCAAGGGGAAAATTAATAGCTCCTATGCAACTAGCTCTATTAGGAAATTGTGAAGAGTAAGCATTAATCCAATTATCGTTTATGATGTTATTATTTGTAAAATTTGGAATTTTCATCACTGATAAAACCGTTGATCCAAGCTCACCTAAAATTCCTTCAAGTGTATTTGCTTCATGATGTTTTTTTATCCATTTGAACCATGGAGTTAAACCTTTAGGTCTTTCTTCTTTGCTATATCCAAATAAAGTATTTATTAAAACGTAACCTTTTACTCTATCAATATTTCTTATTGAGTAAGCCCCAGTAATAGGTCCTCCCCAATCTTGTCCGACAAAGGTTATATTTTTTAAATCTAAAAAATCAAT